>NZ_JAGKRH010000373.1:0-293 GCF_017939245.1 Aeromonas sp. PrichA-15
GGTAACGCGCGAGCCTGCGCAGGTATTTCTGCTTGCTCAACGCACCGCTTTCCCAACGGTGCCGGGTACGAAACACCGCATCCGCCAGCAAGACCAACCGGGCACCGATGGGCTGGTTGCACTGCTCGCTACTCTCGGCGATGGCCGCGAGATTGCGGGCCACGTGGGCCCAGCACAGTTGCCGCTGGTCGGCGTCGATAAACCGGTAGCCGGCGTACTGGTCGGTCACCAGCACCCCGTCAAACTCGGCGCCCAGCAGCCGCTTGGCCGCCTCCTGACCACGGCCATAGGCC
>NZ_JAGKRH010000055.1:0-51638 GCF_017939245.1 Aeromonas sp. PrichA-15
CTAAGAAGTTGCTTGAGGTACTGGGTTGCATTGATAATAGTCATGGCTTCGGGCGTGTCGGTTTTTTTTTGCGATTAAATCAGATCACAAACGAAGCCTTTTTTCTATCTATTTCAATTGGTTGTAGCTAAAGATCCTGTACATGAGCAAGCACCATGATTGGTTGGGTAAACACGCTAGGCTGATTGGCCGCTCCAAAGAAGAGTTTGTGAAACACAATAAGGCCAAATATGGGCTGCCATTGCCAATCTGGGTGGCGTGCGAGGTGTGGGACTTCGGCACCATGTCCATGCTGTTTGCGGGTATGCATGTGCCCGAACAGGATAAGATTGCAGCGGCTTACGGCATTGCCAATGGTCGTATCTTTGCAACCTGGCTGCGGAGCCTTAACTATCTGCGCAACGTCTGCGCCCATCATAGTCGGTTGTGGAATCGAAATATCACGGAGCAGCCGAAGCTACCGAATGCGACTGCTCTTCCGTGGAGCGCGCCTTATATCGGCAACAATCATGCGCTGGCCCGCTGCTTTTTGTTGCTGCGGATCTGTCGGCACCTGCTGGCAACAATTAACCCAAAATCCACTTGGCCACAGAGGATGTTGGAGCATCTGGATACGTTCCCGGACCTGAAACATCTGGGGCTTGATCTGTCGGGGATGGGGGCGCCAGAAAACTGGAAAGATGAGTGGTGAAGGGCTGTAGAAACAAAGAACCCCTGAGCAGTTACGTCGCCTAAGCAACATCACCGACAGGGGCCGTGTTGTCGACAAGATTAGTGGCCATTGACGGAGGTGTCAACCGCTTTGTCCCGTCGTTGTCTCACTGTTGTCTAACAAACTGAACTATCTACAGTAGGAGTCGTTTGTGACGGCCAAGCTGGCCGCGCCCTCGGCAGAGGACGGGGCCGTAACTCCTTCCACACTGACGCCAGAGGCTGGTAGACGAGCTGGACGAAGGCTAACTGTAGCCGCAGTTTTTATCAACTCTTGCCCGGGGATACCGCCTAGATACAAGAACCCCAGCGTAAGTTGCAAGGCAACCAAGAGGCCGGGGTCGTGTTGCCGACATAATCAACGATCATGAGCGGCATGGTCAATGCCCTGAACATCAATTTACAAGGAGTGCAGTTGCGACCTGGCGACTTTCCAGGGTAGACGGCTGCCAGCGGCTTGCATCCGGTCATAGGCAGCCAAGGCTTCTGGTTTGTCGATTACGCCATGAATCACCATCTGCTCCACAATCCAGATGGTGCCCATCACAAGCACCGCTTCTTTTTCTGCCGCTTTGCGCAAAGCGGCATCTCCTGTTAGCAACGGACAGGCTTCCTGTTTGGCGAGCGCCAGCGCAAAACAATCGTAACGGCTGGGGCCAGCATAAAGCCGCGTCATGCGCAGTGCCTCCACCATGCTTTCGCCTGTCAGCTCTGTAGGCACCAAGCCAAATTCGAGCAGGTGCGGATGCAGTTCTGAGAGCTCGTCCTGGAACAACATATCCGACACCTTAAACTGAAAGGGCAGTTGGAACATCCGTTCTAACAACTGCCCATCCTCCATATCGATCAAGACGTTGGCATCGCTGATCAGAACCTGCATCTAGGCTTCGGCTCCTTCCATCATGCGAGCCTTGCGAAAGGCGAAAACAGGCATTTGCAGCAGTTCGGCTGCTTTGGAGTCGGAGAGCAAGCCTTCACCCGCTCCTCGGTAAACCAGCTGTTCAAAAAAACGGGTTTGCTCCGGCGCGATTGCCTCGCCTGGCTCTGCCTTACGCCAACCATTGGCTGAGTAGTCGATAAAGTGGCGTTTGTATTGTGCGTCGGTGAGGATGCCGAGATCCTTGCAACGGTAGAGTATTGCTCCCATGCTGAGGCCGTACTCTTGCTTCAACAGGTAGAGCTCTTTCCAGTCCACGCTATGACGTTTCACGCCCAGATGTTCTCGCGCTCCGACAGCAGGCAGCAACAGCGAAGAGGCAAAGCGATTGCAGGCTCTTTCCTCGTCCACCTCGTCACTAAGGCGACCGTGCATCAGCAGATGGCCAAGCTCGTGCGCCAGAGTAAAACGTTGGCGGCAACCGGACCATTGGCTGGACACCACCAATACGGGTTGTCCTTCAATCTGAGCCTGCAAACCATCGAACTTGTTGCCATGAGCTTCGCCACTGACGATAACCAGAATCCCCTTGGACTCCAGCAAGTCGATCAGATCAGGAATGGGGTTCATCCCTAATTGCCATTCGTTGCGCAAGTCTTGGCTTATCTGCTCAACCACCTCTAGCGAGGCGATCTGCTCTGGCACGCAGCGGGGCAACGAAAACTCCGGCACCGGAAATTCCGGCCACAGGTTTTTGAGTTCAAACCAGCGCTCAGCCTGATCCAGCACGTCGGCGGTAATGCGCTTGAGCACTTTGGACGGAGTACTGGCCCGCTTGCGGTACTCGACTTCTGCCAACTGGATATGATTTGGCCGGAAAAAAAACTCGGTTCGGACATTCAAGGCTTTAGCCAGCTGAATCAGCACCGAAGAGGACGGCATACTCTCGTCCCGTTCATACTTCTGGATCATGGGGGCACTGACACCGGCCTGCTTGCCAAGGGATTGCATAGACAGGCCAGCAGCATCCCGGGCGCGCTTGAGGCGTTCACCAATCATACTGACCTCCGGTTAATGAATTAAATAAATATGTTGAAAATATAAACCAGAGCGAGGGTTTTCTCCACAGACTTTTACTGGGGGAACAGGCTGCTTGCTGACGGATGGTTCAAGACAAAAGTCCAAGCCCTAGTTCAAGCTAACGAGGATGCGAGTGACAGGCAGTGACGCCTCAGTTTGTGCTAGTCGGATCTTGACGACAAGAAACCATCCCGAGAAAATTCGATTGTCGCTCTTGATGAGAGCGACTTTGAAGGATAATGACGGCTCGTTTGCTTGCCGCGCAAAGAAATAGAGCCGGGTTCCGGCGTTTATCTAGCTGAACAAATGAAGAACATGAAGAGGCTGCCTGCCGATGGATGGGGGCCGCTGAGTCTTTATTTGGCTCGAAATCGATGATTTCGGAGCGAGTCACGGTTGGAATCGTGACGCTGATGAAACGAGGAACTATGACGTATACAGCCGAACAAATAATTACATCATCTTTAGGGACCAAGTCCCACCTTATTAACAATCAGCGTATCAAAGCCCTGCTCGACGAGTGGCGTGATGCATTGGTCTCGGGTTCGGTCTTTACCGATTACAGATGGCAAGAGTGGGATCATGTTGATCAGTTTGATCCCGACCGCTCGGTGAGCGCCACGCGGAATTATTTCAAAAAGAACGGTTACCATCTTCGAACGCTGGGCGAATTTACCCAGGAGGATCTTGCGCTCGTTGATATGGATCCGGCGATCGTCCTATCTAGCGCTGACATGGACGCCCGTCGTCAGCGTTCGGATTTGCTAGTAGGAGAGCGATGGCGGTCGCTCAAAGATTCGCGTCGGTCAGGCCACCATCCATTACAGTGGCAGGCGAAGCGCCAGCTGAGTCGACTGGGTAAAACAACGGGAAATTTTACAGAAATCGCTGGTGATCCTGATGCGATCTCATACCGGCAAACCCTTGTCTCTATCTGGTTCTGTGCCCGATTGCTCTTTATTTCGAATAGGGGCTCTGTAGTTACACCCAATACCTACCCTATATACCCCTCTCCAAACACACCAGAACAGTCTTCAGTATCTCTCACCATTGAGGAGATACAGATGCTTCACAGAGAAATCTCTTTTGCCCTTGCTCTTGAAGCAGGCCAAGCCGGAGCCGAAGGCGAAGGCGCAGGCCAAAAGCGAGCGAAGCGAGCATCGAAACGTCAGAGACCAAGGAGATGGGAGAAGCTCGACTCTTGGTATCAGCGGATCTGGAAGAGTGTCGGCATGTTCCGCTACTCCCGCATCTACACGACGTTCACCTTCAACTACTCAGAGGAGATGCTCAGCAAGTACAAGGGCCGGGGCTCCAGCAACGGCAACAAGGCGTGGACCAAGCGGGCGTTGGCCATGCTCCGAGACATAATGCCGGACGAGGTTTTCAGCTTCGGTGTAGAGCGTGACGAGCACGGGCGCTGGCATATCCACGGCATCGTCTACGGCCTTCATCAGGAAGACTTTGAAGAGCGCTACGAGGCTGCCTTCTTGCAGGCTGGCGGTAACTACACACCGGAGGCCAAGAAGTATCAGCTCGATGTTCAGGGTGGCTATGGTTTTAACAGCCGGCTTGGCTGGATGGATTACGCCACGAAAGCTGGCGGGATCTGGTACGAGCCACATGCGCTGACCCATGCAGGAGTGAACTTCTACAACGATGTGTGCCAGTTATGGGAAGATCTCTCGGAACAGCTTGAACAGCATGGTCTGCAGCACACTCATCACAATCGCTAAGCCCGGGTTGTCATCACTCATTAAACGCAATCAGACGCAGCACAAGCGAGCCTCACGGACCGAGATAGGGATAGGTAGCACCCACATCATCTGAAACGCTCTAAAGCGTTTTTATTGCGTTTAATGGACAGAGCTTCGATGACCCAACGCTTGAGCAGGTTCCGCTTGTTAGTAAGTCAGATCTTGTTGAATTATAAGGCTGAGCTAGCCCCGGGTATGTTGAAACAACGTCAGGAACGCGCCTATGTCTGTACTACGAGTGAGTTGTCGCAAAACCAAAGATCTGTGGAACCAACTGTCCGCTCAGACTGCAAACCATCGACTTTTTGATGAGCTCGGCGCTGCAGGTCCGGTTGAGATCAGCGACTGCCTCACACGAGCGTTGCCCCCAAACTATCAGCTACTGCGGGTAGATGGCCGCCTGAGCCCGGATGAGCTTGAGATCGCTCTGATCGATACGAGCACGAACGCGGTTGTCTATTACAACCGTGTCGAGTTTATCGGTGAGCTCGGCGGTCGGCCTGTGGTGCAATGCCTGCCGTGGCGCACGCATGTTTATATGGATTCGCCCATTCCGAGTGGCCTGCATGGTGACATTCTTATGAGTCATCTGCTGGATCGTTATACGGTGCTTCTGAGCGACAGCGAGTTGACGGCCAGCGGTGAGCATTTCTGGCAGTCCCAAATCTCGAGAGCCCTGCATGAGAAGCTGTCTGTGTACTTCTGGATGGCGGATACCGGCAAGTTGAAACAACTGACCGATACTGCTCAGATTGAGGAGTTGAAGCTCCTTAGAAGTGATGAGCCCGGCGACATTGATCAGCGCCTCGCGGCCATATCGAAGGTCCTTCTACCGGTCGACATAAAGGTCGAAATCACAGAGGGCGCATAAGCGCCGCTCCAGACCGCTATGAACAATGTCCAGTTACCCGTGTGCAATTTATGCGTAAACGAGCCTAAGATGACGTAAATACATGAGGGGCTTAATCGTGGACGCCATAATAGAGTTTCAAGTCAACGAGGAGACACGGCTTCTGGCACAGCAATTTCTTGAGAGCCAGAACCGAACTCTCGATGATGAATGTCGCGCGCTGGTCGAACAGCTAGCTGAACAGCAACAAGCAAGACTGGCACACGACGCCTGGGTGACCAAACAGGTAGACAAGGCGTTTGAGAAGATCGACTCAGGACGCGCGGTTTTCATTGAACACTCCGCGGCGATGGCGATGTTCGAGGAACGAAAGGCGAAGATCCGTTAGGGCTAAAGGCGAGGTCACTCGAAATGAGCAATCATCTCCCCGCCAGATAGAGAAAAAATTTCTGCAGGCTGATGACCGCTAATGTTGCGCCCTTCGTCACGCAGATTTGGATGCCAAGGCGTCAAGCAGGCCTGTCGGTAGCAGACGCCGCAGAATGTAAAACAGCTTACTCGGGAAGGTGACCTGATAACGGGCCTTGGGTTTGGAGCTTGATAGCGCGTGCAACAGTGGCGGCAGACAGGCTTCTGCTGGCAGAGTGAAGCGACCGCTCAACCCCTCTTTTTCAAGGCGCGTAAGAGTCTGACGATAGGACTCACGATGACGGCTAGTCTCGGGATTGATGTGCTGCAGAAAGGCGTTGCGAGCATGGGTACGGAAGCGTGTATCGATCGGCCCCGGCTCAATCAGACTGACATGAACGCCCGTTCCTCTAAGCTCAAGGCGCAGGGTATCGCTGTAGCCTTCCAACGCGAACTTGCTGGTGTTGTAGGCTCCTCGGTACTTCATGGCGACCAGTCCCAGCACCGAGCTGTTCTGAATGATGCGTCCCTCTCCAGCAGCCAACATGCCGGGCAATACAAGACGAATCAACTGATGAGCACCGATAAGGTTCGTTTCCAACTGTTCGCGTAACGCATCCGTCGGCAAATCTTCAATCGCGCCAGGTTGACCATAACCGGCGTTGTTGAAAAGGGCGTAAAGGCGTCCGCCCGCAATTTGAAGTGCTGCATCAACACCGCGCCGGATGCTGTCGGTATTGCGCACATCCAACTGAATGGCCTCCAGCCCATAGCTTTGAAGTTGTTTGACGTCTTCCTCATTGCGCGCAGAGGCTATGACGCTGAATCCATGAGCTTGAAGTCCGCGGGCAGCGGCAAGACCAATTCCACTTGAACAGCCTGTGATAAGAACGAAGCGAGCCATTGCTTTTCCTTGTTCGAGGGTTGACTAAAATGCTATCTCCGAGGCATAGATCAACACAACTCCAGCGGGAATAGCAGTAAGTTCAAGGCTGAGGTCTTGTCAGCTACATGGTGTTCTGTGTTGGTGTTCACTTCAACATCTGACATTGATGATACGGCTGGCCGTAGGCGCCGTTGTTGAAGAGGCCGTAGAGGCGCCCTTCTGCCAGCGCCAGCGCCTCTGCCGCCCCTCGCTCTATGCTGGCGCTGTCCGCCAGATCCAGTTGCACCGCCAACAGACCCTGCTGCTGCAGCAGGGCCACATCCTCGGCCTTGCGGGCGGAAGCGATGACGGTGAAGCCCCGGGCGCCGAGCTTTCTTGCGGCGGCGAGGCCGATGCCGCTGGAGCAGCCGGTGACGAGCACGAAGGGATGGGGCATGAGCATGGTCCTGATTGACGGCCGGCAGGTGGCCCGAAGTTGGCATGGTAGCGTGGTGCCACCAAAAACAAAACCGGGCCAGAGGCCCGGTTTTCGGTCACGTCAGATGCCTGATTACATGATGGTGAACGGCATGATGATGTGGAACTTGACGTCATGCTCGGAGCTGAACATGTTCGGGTAGTACCAGCTACCCTTGTCGTCCTGTTCGTTGTTGTAGTCGGTGTAGTGCAGCTTGAACAGGGTGCCCTTCAGCTTGCCGTCCTGCACTGTGTACATGACGTCGAAGTTGGCTGCCCACTCTTTGCCGCCTTCCAGGGACTTGTCGCCGTTGTTGGCATCCCAGCCGTAGGCACCGGAGACACCCACGCCCCAGCCCGGTGCACCCACCAGATCATCCAGGGAACGAGTCACGCCGAAGAACAGGGCTTTCTCGTCGTTGTGGTTCCAGTCGGAGCGGGAATCCCACCAGATTTCGTTCGCGCCCTGGGAGTTGCCGTAGCCGCGGGTCAGACGGGGCAGGTAGTTGCCCAGATCCCCTTCAGCCTTGGTCCACAGGCCTTCCAGACGGAAGCCATAGGGACCGGCTGCCCAGCTGGCGGTCAGGGCTTGTTGCCAGGCCAGGCCGTCATAGTCGCTGTTCTCGGTGTCGGAACCGTAGAACTGGTAGCTGGTGTTCAGGCCACCCAGTACGTCGAACTTGTGGGCCAGCTTGAAGTGGTAGCTGTCCATGTAGCCTTCGGACTGACCGAAGCCGGCGGTGACGGCAGTGCCGTTCTCGAAGGTGTAGCGAGCGGCCAGACCGTGGATGTAGTCGATCTTGTTCGCATCGGTGAAGGGATCGCTGGCATAGGGGCTGCTCTTGGAGAAGCCGGTGGTGTTCTTGAACCAGGGAGCCTTGTACTCGTCGGCGATGGCGTAGGTCAGGTAGAGGCCGCCGAAAGTGCCTTCGATCTGGCCACCACGGTAGGTACCGGGTTGATAGGACCAGTTGACGCCGAGGATGCCGGGTACATAGAGCTGGGTGTAACCACCCTTGGCGGTGACGGCGTCACCGAACTTGAATTTCAGGGCGGCGTTGGAGAGGCTGAAGCCGTTCTCGGGAACGCCGTCACCACCTGAACCCCACTTGTCGCCCCAGAAGGAGAACTCGTTCTCTTCGTTGACGCCATTACTCTCGTCAACGGCCAGATCGTAGGCACCGAAGCCGCCCACGTCGACGCCGACCACACCCCATGCATAGCCGGAGTTGAAGTTCAGGGCTGCCTGGGTGGTGGCATGGCTCAGGTTGGAGTGGTATTTGCCATCCTGACCCGGACCGGCCTGGACGCGATCACGCTCACGCTGGAAGTAGAACAGGCCACCGGTGAGCTTGCCTTCGTCGATGAAGGCGCTGTAGGACTTGCCGTATTCCGGGCTCATCATGTCTTGAGCGGCGAACGCCATGCCGGGGGCGACCAGTGCCGCGACCACGGCAGCACTCAACGCGGCGCGCTTGAAGATCACTTTTTCCATTTGTTATTGCTCCTGATTTTATGGACTTAGCTTTTTTATCCGGCAGCCGGGTAGGCACCCGCCGCTCGGTATTGGCATTGCAATCAACACCCCGAAGGGCAAAAAAAATGGTTCTCTGTCGTGCCCTTGTGCCTGATGCCTTGGCGCATCGGTCGGGGCTATCTGCATCGTTACAGTCGTTATTTTTTGGCTGTCGATCCTTGGCGATCTGACATCACCAAGAGTACGTTCGCGGTGCGAAATATCAATGTAAAGTTCCCGCCAAGTTTCAAAAATATGACCGAGTGCAAATAATCATGATTCTTGGTGTGGGCACTCCCAGGCCACTCATGTCGGCAATGACAGCGCTTTCATGGTGATTTCACCGTTCTCCTGCGCAGATCTTGCCGTCAAGGCAGAACTTTCTTTGTTAACCCGGTGGCAACATATAATTTTGTATCACAAAAAAAGATGGGCCCGGCGGGATGCCCACTGTCGTGAGCGTGAGCCGTTGCCCCGACAGACAGGGGGACCAGGGATGTGAAAGGGGTGAGAGGGCCTGTGACTGAATGGATGAGGCAATTCGTCATTGGCCGTGAGGACATGACGGGAGCATCAATAGAAGGGTTGCGGCAAGGCCGGGCCGCGGGGAGATTGACAGGGAACGCGCCCCGGGTCTGGTGCGAACCAGACCCGGGGGTTATCAGGCCTGGCTCAGGATCCGGGGGATCTGCTGGGCCTGGTGGTGTATGTGCTCCGAGACCTGTACCGAGAGGCGGCTGCCCTGACGGGCGTGCTGGCTGATGCGACCGATGAGGGCGGCGAAGCTCGCCAGCCTGTGCTCCTGGCTCTTGGCATTGTCGGCGCCCTGCAGGGCGATGATGGCGGTGCTGCGCGCCATCTCCCGCACCGTCAGGGTGGTCTGGCGCAGCTGCTCCGCCTGCTGGCGCTGCTCGGCGGCCTCTGCGGTGATGCGGGCCAGCACGGTGGCGAGCTGATCCCCCGCCTGGGTGAGGCTCGCCAGGATCTCGGTGATCTGGCCGAGGGAGCGCTGGGTGTCGGCGGAGAGGTGGCGCACCTCGTCGGCTACCACCGCGAAGCCGCGTCCCTGCTCCCCGGCCCTGGCCGCCTCGATGGCGGCGTTGAGGGCCAGCAGGTTGGTCTGCTGGGAGATATGGCCGATGACGTCGACGATGGCAGTCACGTCCTCCACCGAGCGGGTCAGCTGGGCCAGGGCGCCGCTGCTCTCGTCGATGGCGAGCCCGGTCTGGGCGGTAGCCGTCAGCATGCCTCCGACCAGCCGCTCGCTCTGGCTCATGGAGTGTTCATTGTGCTGGGCGTGCTGGGCGATTTCGGCGGCGACCTGATGCACCTCGCTGGCGAGCTGGTTGAGCTCCTGCATCATGGTGTCGCTCTCATCCACCGCCTGCTCCGTGGTGCGGGTGCTGTGATGGATCTCCTGCACCTGGTTGACCATCCCTTGCAGACTTTGCGACACCGCCGATAGCTGGCCCTCTTTCTGCTGCTGATCCTGTTGCAGGCGCTGTATCAGGCGGTTGTAGCTCGCGACGATGTCCGCCAGCTCGTTGCGCTCGCGCCCCGGGGTCAGCAGCTGGGCCTGACCCGTGGCGTCGAGCTGCAGGAAGGCTGCCCGCAGTTGCAGCAGGGGCCTGACCAGCCAGCGACGCTGCACCAGGGCGAACAGCAGGGCCACCACGACCAGGCAGAGCGCCAGCACGCCGAGCACGGTGGCCAGCTCCCGGTTCATGGTCTGACGGGCGGCGGCGAGTTGTTCGCCTAATTGCTCCCCCGCTTGCAGCAGCTGGGTGATGTCCTGCTGCACCATCTGACGAGCGGCCTGCTGCTGTTGCAGCGTCTTGCGGCTGTTTTCCAGCTCCTGGGGATAGCGCTTGAGCAGGGAGGTCAGCTCGGCTTTGGGCTGATCCCCGAGCTCCTTGCGTATCGGCTCTCCCAGGGTGAATTCGTCGGCCGGTGCCTCCTCGAAAAGCTCCATGCTCGGCAGGGCGGCCAGGGCGTCGGCCTGCTTTTGCAGGGCAGCCAGCTCGAATTGCAGCCCTTCGAGACGCTTGGCGCTCGCCTGCTCCATGTAGTTCTGGCGCTGGTGGGCGAGGGAGGGGAGGGCGGTCAGGATGTCGGCCGCCCCCTGGCGATACTGCTCGGCAAGGGCCGGATCCCGCCCGGCGGCAGCCCCCTGCTGGCCGTAACGGAGCAAGGCTTTGGCCTGGGTGGTCAACTCGTTCTCGGCATTTTGCAGCAACCACTGGCTGTTGCCGGAGAGCTTGCCCGCCGCCAGATAGTCGCCGTCAATGCGGGTTTTCATCTGCTCAAGCCGGGCGTTTAGCTGCTGGGTCTGGGGATCCTCCAGGCGGGACAACAGCGCCAGCGCCTGCTGGCGCACTCCCTGTGCCTGGGCCAGCAGCAGGGGATCCCCGCTGCCGAGATAGTCGCGAAGCGCCCCCTGCAACGGACCGCTCAGTTGCTGTTGCAGGCGCTCCTGCAGACGCTGGGCCTGGGCCGAGTGGTTGAATTGTTGCCAGCCATGATAGAGCGCGGTGGCCTGGACACCGGCCACCAGCAGCAAGACGAGGGAAGAGAGGGAGGCAAAATGGGCAATTTTCACATCAGATTCCTGCTTGAATCACGCAATGGGCGCGAGCTTAATCAGGTCTGATGGCGTTTTTATGACAGTGGCCGTGCCAGCTCCCGTTGACTTGGGCTCTTCACCAGCAGGCCGAGCAGGGCGCCGCCCATGATGAGCCCCCCCGCCAGCAGATGGCGCGGGGTGAGCGCCTCGCCGTTGAGCCAGACCAGCAGCAGGGTGCTCAGCAAGGGAGTGAGGTAGGCGAGCGCGCCGATGCGGCGCGGATCCCCGTCCCGCAGTGCCAGATACCAGGTGACGAAAGCCGCCCCCATGGGGCCGAGGGCGAGCCCGGCGATGAGCAGCCAGTCCCCCTGGGGGATCCGGGCGAATGGCAAGGGGCCTTCCAGCATCCATGCCAGCAGCAGGGCCAGGAGCCCTGCGGGCAGGCAGGCGGCGGCCGTGACCACGGCGGGAACGGGAGGCAGGCGGCGGGAGAGCACGGAATAGGCGCCCCAGACGATGGCGGCGCCAAGGGCCAGCAGGTAGCCGGGCAGATGGGCCTGTTGCAACTGCAGGTGACCATCGACCATCACCAGCACCGATCCCGCGAGACCCAGGGCCCCGGCCAGCAGATGGTGCAGGCTCAGGGGATGACCCGGCAGCAGCAAGGGGGTGAACAGGATGATGCACAGCGGCCACAGGTAGTTGATGAGGTTTGCCTCCAGCACGGGGGCGTGGCGAAAGCTTGTGAACAGCAGCAGGTGATAGAGCAGCAGGGCGCTGATGGTCACCAGCCAGGTGAGGGGGCTGGCGCGCCACTGGCGCCAGAATGGCAGGGTGCCCGCCCCGCAGAACAGCAGCACCAGCCCCACCAGCACCAGCGGCGAGACGCTGGTGATCCGGGAGGTGAGCGCGGCGAGGGAGGCCCACAGCAAGATGGTGAGCAGGGCAAAACCGGTGGACTGGTCCCACCAGGAAGACGCAGGCATCCAACACTCCTTTGCAAGATGAATGAACGAAAAAGAGGGCCAGTCTAGCAGACTGGCCCTCGTCACACAGCGTTGCCCTGACGGTGCGGGTTATGACTCCCGGCTCGGGACGGCCCCTGCCGCCGGAGCCAGGGATTGCCCCTTGACGTACCAGACGATGAGGGCCAGCACCAGCAGCGGCAGCACGGGGTCGAACCAGGTGCCGCCGGAGCCGAACAGCAGGTTCAGCAGGGCGACGCCGGTGCCGCCGATGGCCCAGGCGATGGTGGTCGGGATGGACCAGACGATCATCTGCTGCTTGACGTCGGAGATCCCCATCATGCGGTTGACCACCCAGAACAGGCTGTCGTTGAAGTAACCGAAGAAGAGCGACCCCATGGTGGCGGCCTGGGCGGCCAGCAGCATGTTGACCCCGGGGATCTGCGCCAGGATGGGGGCGGAGATGGAGGCCGCCGTCACCATGGCCACGGTGCCGGACCCCTGGATGAGGCGCACCAGAGTCGCCACGATGAAGGGGATCAGGATGGGGGAGATGGGCAATTGGGCGATCTGCTCGGCCAGTTGCTGACCCGCGCCACTGTCGCGCAGCACGGCCCCCAGCGCCCCACCGGCACCGGTCACCAGCAGGATGATGCCGGCGGATTGCAGCCCCTCTTCCAGGCGGGCGGCGGTGGCGTGCCTGTCCATGTGCGGGACCAGGGTATAGACCGCCAGCAGCACGCTGATGGCCAGCGCGATGATGGGGGTGCCGATGAAGTTGATGCCCTGCACCAGGGGGTTCGCCATCAGGCCGTCCATGCCCTCCAGGGTGGCCAGGGTGGTGAAGATGGCCTTGACGAAGATGAGCACGATGGGCACCAGGATCGGCAGCAGCGACAGGGTCAGGCTCGGCAGGGTCTTGCCCTCCTTCTCCTTGAGGTACTGCTCATAGGTGGCTTGCAGCTCGTCCGGGGTCTGGGCGGCCTGGGCTCCGAACTCGGGGTACTTCTTGTCGAGCCACTGGGCGTAGAAGACGATGCCGAGCACGCAGGGGATGGCCAGGGCCATGCCGGTCAGCAGCATGGCGCCGATGTCCACGCCAAACAGGCCGGCAACCCCCAGCGGGCCCGGGGTCGGCGGCACGGTATGGTGGGTTACCACCAGGCCACCCGCGAGCGCCACCCCCAGGGTGAGCAGGGAGCGCTTGCCACTTTTTGCCAGCGCCTTGGCCACCGGATAGAGGATGACGAAGGCGGAATCCACGAAGATGGGGATGCTGACGATGTAGCCCGTGATGGCCAGTGCCCACTCCTCGCGGCGCTTGCCGAGCCACTTGATGAAGCTGTAGGCGATCTGTTCGGCGGCGCCGGAGACCTCAAGCAGGCGACCCATCATGACCCCGAGGCCGATGACGATGCCGATGCTGCCGAGGGTGGAGCCAAAGCCCTGGGTGATCACGGTGAGGGTCTTGTCGATGCTCATGCCGCCGGTGATCCCGGCGATGCAGGCCGCCGCCAGCATGGCGATCAGGGCGTGCACCCGGGTGCGGATGACCAGGAACACCAGCACGAAGACCGCGATGATGAGACCGATGATGGGGGTTGGGATGTCGCTCATGATGCCTCCTGCATGTCATGGGTGATGAAACTGTCGATGATGTCGGCAAACGTCCTGTCTGCCGCGAAACCGAGGGCGCTGGCCCGCTGGTTGTCGATGCGTCCCGGCCAGCTCGCCACGATGCGCTCGATGGCCGGATCGGCGGCAAACTGCACCCGATCCCGTGCCGCCTGGCCACCGACCCGTGTGAGTGCCTCCAGCATCTCGCCGACGGTCACGCTGATGCCGGGCAGGTTGATGCTGCGGGCGTCACCGGTGGCGGGAAGTCTGGCCGCCAGCAGGAAGTTCGCGACCACGGTGGCGGGGCTGGAGAGCCAGAGGCGCAGATCCGGGCTCACCGGGCAGAGGGCGCTCTCCCCTTGCAGCGGCTCGCGGATGATGCTGCTGACAAAGGAGGAGGCGGCGCGGTTCGGCTTGCCCGGCCGCACGCAGATGGTGGGCAGGCGCAATACCAGACCGTCGACGAAGCCCTTGCGGCTGTAGTCGTTGACCAGCAGTTCCCCCATGGCCTTCTGGGCGCCGTAGGAGGAGGTGGGGGTCAGGGCGGTACCGTCATTCACCAGCTCCGGCAGCGGGCCGCCATAGACGGCGAGCGAGCTGGTGAAGATGAAGCGGATGCCCGGCCGGGCATGGCGGCACGCCTCCAGCAGGGTGCGGGTGGTGTCCAGGTTGACCTGCCAGCCGAGATCGAAGTCCTGCTCCGCGTGGCTGCTGACGATGGCCGCCAGGTGGTAGACCACGGCGGTCCGCTCGCTGATGAGGGACTCGGCGACACCGGCTTCGGTGAGGTCGGCCCGCAGACAGCGAACCCTGGGGTCCGGCAGGGGGGATTGCGGCTGCTGGATGTCCACCAGCAGCAGCTCGGTGAAGGGGTGGGGGCCTTGCAGCAGGGCTTTGGCCAGTTTCTGGCCCAGGAAGCCACCGCCGCCGGTGATGATGATCTGCATCTTGTTATCCTCAGACTCGTTCATGTTCAGGGTCGTTATTGTTGTGTCAGCCAGCCCAGCCCTTCCCGGGTGCCGGCTCTGGGGTTGTATTCGCAGCCTATCCAGTCGTGGTAGCCCGCCTGCGCCAGCGCCTTGAACAGGTGGGGGTAGGCGATCTCCCCCTCGTCCGGCTCGTGGCGATCCGGCACCGAGGCGATCTGGACATGGCCGATGGCCGGGCCCAGCTTGCCGATGAGACGGGTGAGATCTCCGTCCATGATCTGGGCGTGATAGAGGTCGAGCTGCACCCCCACGTTGGGTCTGTCTATCTCCTGCACCAGGGCCAGGGCGTCGAGCTGGTGGGCCAGGAAGTAGCCGGGTACATCCCGATCGTTGAGCGGCTCCAGCAGCACCTTGATGCCGTCTTCGGCCAGGAAGTCGGCGGCGAAGCGGATGTTGTCGATCAGGGTCTGGCGGTGGGCCGAGAGGCTATGAGCAGGGTCCACGATGCCGCTCATGGCGTGTACCTTGGTGCAGCCGAGCGTCAGGGCATAGTCACGCACGCTTGGCAGGTGGCCGCGAAACTCTGCTTCCCGCCCCGGGATGGCAGCCATGCCGCGCTCCCCCGCGCCCCAGTTGCCCGGCGGCATGTTGAACAGGGCCTGGGAGAGCCCCTGCTCGCGCAAGCGGCGGCCCAGCTCTGCGGCCGGCCACTCGTAGGGGAAGAGGAACTCCACCGCCTCGAAGCCTGCGTCGCGGGCGGCGGCGAAGCGCTCCAGGAACGGCACCTCGGTAAACAGCATGGTGAGATTGGCGGCAAACTTGCTCATGGTTTCATCCTCCTCAATTCATCAATTTCGGGTTCGCTCAGGTAGCGGATGGAGTGGCCATTGAGCATCAGTGCCAGGCGCGCCGTCTCCTCCAGCTCTTCCATGTTGTTGACCGCATCCACCAGATCCTTGCCCGTCACCACGGGGCCGTGGTTGGCAAGCAGGAAGGCGTTGCCTTCGGGAGCGCGGCGCCCCAGCTCCTCGGCGATGCGGGCATCCCCCGGCTTGTAGTAGGGGATGAGCGGCAACTGGCCGACCCGCATCACGTAGTAGGGGGTGAAGGGGCGGATGACGTTGGCCGGATCCAGTCCCTCCAGACAGGAGAGGGCGGTCAGGTGGGTGCAGTGCAGGTGCACCACGGCCCGGCAGTCCGGATTGTTGTGGTAGATGGCAAGGTGGAAGGCCACCTCCTTGGAGGGGCGATCTCCCCCCAGGTGTTCCCCCTGCAGATTGACGTGAGAGAGCCTGTCGGCGCTGAGCCGTCCCAGGCAGGAGCCGGTCGGGGTGGCGATCAGGGTGCCGTCCGGTAGCAGGGCGGAGAGGTTGCCGGCGCCCCCGGTGGCATAACCGCGCTGGAAGAGGGAGGCTCCCAGCATCACCATGGTGTCGCGCAGTGCCTGTTCAGTCATGGAAGTACTCCTGAGCCTTGTCGAAGAAGTCGTCGCTCCCGAAATTGCCGGATTTGAGGGCCAGCGACAGGGGGGCGTCGATGGCCCGCACCCAGGGCACACCGGGGGCGATCTGCGGGCCTATGTGGAACGCCTTGACGCCGAGGGCCTGGGTGACCCGGCTCGAGGTCTCGCCACCGGCGACGATGAAGCGGTCCACGCCGGCGCTTTGCAGCAGTTGGGCGAGGCGGGCAAAGCAGTGTTCCACCGCGTCGCTGGCCGCCTGCTGGCCGTGGGTTTCCTGAATGCGGGCCAGCTCTGCCGGGCTGGTGGTGGCGTAGACCAGCGGCGCCGGGGTCCGGGGCTGGTCCAGTACCCAGCGCGCCAGCTCGGCCGGGTAGTCGGCATCTTCGAGGCAGCGCACCACATCCAGCGCCAGAGCAGGAGCGTGCTGGCGATAGCGGGCCACCTGACGGTTGGTCATCTCGGAGCAGGAGCCCGACAGCACCGCGGCGCGGGTGCCTCTGGGCCAGCCCGCTTCGCGGGCACCCTGCAGATCGCCGCTCCCAAGCTGACGGGCCAGGCCGATGGCGAGGCCGGATCCGCCGGTCACCAGGGGCATGTCGAGGGCGGCGGTGGCGATGTCCAGCAGGTGCTGCTCGGTCAGGGTGTCGACCACGGCGTAGCGCACACCAGCTTGCGTTAGCTGCTCAAAGGCGTCGGCAATGGCGCCGGGACCCTGTGCGATGGTATTGAACGGCACCAGACCGGCGCGGCCCTGGGCTTGCCCCTCCATCAGCCGCAGCAGGTTGCTGTCGGTCATGGGGGTGATGGGGTGATGGCGCAT
Source organism: Aeromonas sp. PrichA-15 (assembly GCF_017939245.1). Classification (NCBI taxonomy): domain Bacteria; kingdom Pseudomonadati; phylum Pseudomonadota; class Gammaproteobacteria; order Aeromonadales; family Aeromonadaceae; genus Aeromonas; species Aeromonas sp. PrichA-15. The sequence goes on from NZ_JAGKRH010000055.1 coordinate 16,898, forward strand.
GCCGGACTCGGCGAGCGGCTGGGCGCCGACGAAGAGGTTGCCCTGATAGACGGTGCGACCGTTTACCGGCAGGGCCGGACAGATCAGGGTGAACGTGCTCTCCAGCGCCGCCAGCAGGGCGTCGGTGACGGGGCCGATGTTGCCCGCCGCCGTGCTGTCGAAGGTGGAGCAGTACTTCTGGTAGATGCGCGGGCAGCCGCGGGCCTTGAGCCAGTCGAGGGCCGCCAGGGAGTCGCGCACTGCCTCATCGGCCGGGCAGGAGCGGCTCTTGAGGCTGATCACCACGGCGTCGACCCCGGTCAAATCCGCCTCTGCCGGGATGCCGGCAAACTGGATGGTGGAGAGGCCGTTCTCCACCAGGAAACCGGCGATGTCGGTGGCGCCGGTGAAGTCGTCTGCGATGACTCCGAGTTTCATGCTTGCTCCTCCTGACCCGGCAGGGTGATGCCTGAGAAGATCTTGATGACGGCGCTGTCATCTTCCAGACCGTGGCCCGCGTTGCTGGCACCGAGGAACATGTTCAGCGCCGTGCTCGCGAGCGGCAGCGGGAAGCGCAGCGCCTTGGCGGTGTCCGCCACCAGGGTGAGATCCTTGACGAAGATGTCCACTGCGGAGCGGGCCTGGTAGTCACCGGCCAGCACCCGGGGCATGCGGTTTTCAAACATCCAGGAGTTGCCGGCGGCATGGGTCACCACGTCATACATGAGATCCAGGGACACGCCGGCCCGGCTGGCGAGCGCCATGGCCTCGGCGGCCACCGCGATGTGCACCCCGGCCAGCAGCTGGTGGATGATCTTGACGGTGCTGCCCTGGCCCGGCTCGCTGCCGACCCGGTAGACCTTGCCGGCCACCGCATCCAGCACCGGGGCCAGCTTGTCGAAGGCGGCGTCGGCGCCTGCGGCCATCACCGTCATCTCCCCCGCGTCGGCCTTGATGGCACCACCGGAGACGGGCGCATCCAGCATCGGCAGTCCCATCTGCGCCAGCTCGGCGGCCAGGGCGCTCGCCTCCTCGGCCGCGATGGTGGAAGAGACCATGATGGCGGTGCCCGGTTTGAGGTGGCGAGCCAGCCCCGCTTCGCCGAGCAGGATGCGGCGCACCTGGGTGGCGTTGACCACCAGCAACAGCACGGCATCGAGCGTCTCGGCCAGGGGCCTGGCATCGGCCATGACGGCGGCGGCACCGGCCTGCTGCAACTGGCCGCGGGCCTGTTCGCTGAGGTCGATGCCATAGGTGGTGAGCCCGGCCCGCAGGCAGGAACGGGCGGCGCCCATGCCCATGGCGCCCAGGCCGATGACCGCAACATGATAGGGAGTGCTCATCTCGTGATTCCTCGATTACGACTGATGAGCAGATAGTAGAGGCTTGCGGCGATGAAATATCAGGCAGTCGTCACAAAAAGTAACTTAATTGGTGTTAATTTTTGTTATTCATGAGGGTTGAGATTCTTTCGAGTCAAATTTTGGCGTTTTTTGTGTGAATAAATGTGATTTGTGAGCCCGTTTCAGGTTATTTATCATTTTTTCCCAGGTCGCTGGGGTAGAATGGCACCTTCCCTTCCCCGAGGTGCGAGGCAAGATGATTCCCGTAGAGCGACAGCAACGAATCCTGCAACTGCTGGCAGAGCGCGGCGTGGTCAGCATAGTGGAGCTGACCGACTGGCTGCAGGTCTCCCACATGACCATCAGGCGCGACATCCAGAAGCTGGAGGAGCAGGGGAGGGTACTCTCTGTCTCCGGCGGGGTCAGCCTCTCCCAGCGGATCAAGAGCGAGCCCTCCCACGCCGCCAAGCGCAGCCTGATGCAGGGGGCCAAGCTGGCCATTGCCCGGCTCGCCGCCGCCCAGGTGAGCGAAGGGAGCACCGTCTATCTGGATGCCGGTACCACCTCCCTGGAGCTGGCCCGGGAGCTGGCGCTTCGGGAAGACTTGATGATAGTGACCAACGACTTCATGGTCTGCGCCTACCTCATCGAGCACGGCCGCTGCCGCCTCTATCACACCGGGGGTCAGGTCATTCGCGAGAACCAGTCCTGTGCCGGGGAGGCCACCGCCCACTTCCTGCGCAACCTCCATCTGGACATCGCCTTCCTGTCAGCCTCCTCCTGGGACAGTCAGGGGATCTCCACCCCGAGCGAACAGAAGGTGCCGGTGAAGCGGGCCGTGGTGGAGTCGGCAGCGACCCGCATCCTCATCTGCGATTCGTCCAAATATGGCAAGGTGGGGACCTTCAACGTGGTGAGCTGGGATGCGATCGATCAGGTGATCACCGACGAGCAACTGCCCCAGAGCGCCCGCGAGGCATTGGCACAGCACGGAGTCAGGGTGACCATGGCGCCGCTGGCCAGTCTGGTGGCCAGCGCCGAACAGGGGTAAGGGGAGGGGCGACAGGCGGCGAACCACAGCGCCACCCGGCCGGGATCAGCGACCCTCTGCGGCCGGTGCGTCCGTCAGCTTGGCGGAGCCCTGGATCACCTCCCCCGCCTTCTCGATGTCCCGCCCCATCCCGTGGATGGTGTTGCAGCCCAGCAACCAGAGGCTGGTGCAGAGCACCAGCAGCGTGCGATGCGTCTTCATCCTTGCTCCTTTCATGCTATGGGGTCAGTTTGAGCAGGCGCCCCTGGCCTGAATCCGTCAACAGGTAGAGGGCGCCGTCGGGGCCCTCCTTGACGGTACGGATGCGCTCCCCCAGATCGGTCAGCAGCCGCTCTGCCGAGACTATCTTGTCTCCGTCGAGGTGCAGGCGCAACAAGGCCTGACCACGCAGGGCGCCGACGAACAGATCCCCCTGCCACTCCCTGAACAAGTCCCCCTGATAAAAGGTCATGCCCGAGGGGGCGATGGAGGGCACCCAGATCCAGCGCGGTGCCGTCATGCCCGGCGCGCTCTGGCCCACGCCAATCTTGCCGCCCCCGTACTCCTCGCCAAAGGTCACTCTGGGCCAGCCGTAGTTGTGGCCTGGCAGGATGAGGTTGACCTCGTCCCCGCCCTGGGGGCCGTGCTCGTGGGCCCAGAATTGCTGGCTGCCCGGGCGCAGCGCCGCCCCCTGCATGTTGCGATGGCCCAGGCTCCAGATCTCCGGCAAGGCCCCCGGTGTCGTCACGAAGGGGTTGTCGGCGGGCACCCGGCCATCCTTGTGCAGGCGCACCGTCTTGCCGAGGTGGTTGTCCAGCGTCTGGGCCCGCTCCCGCTCGGTGTAGCGATCCCCCAGGGTGATGAAGAGGTGGTCATCCGTCAGCACCAGGCGAGAGCCGAAATGGGCGCCGCCAGCCACCTTGGGCTCTTGGCGAAACAGCAGTTGCCAGTCGACGAGGGCCTCTTTTTGCAGCCGGGCCCGGGCCACGGCGGTGCCGGCGCCCCCGTCCCCCGGCTCGCTGTAGCTGAGATAGAGCCAGCCATCGCCGTCCAGGGCGAGATCGAGCAGCCCCCCCTGACCCGTGGCGGCGAGGGGCGGCAGGCCGGAGACCACATGGCGGTTGCCATCTGCATCGATGCGCAGCAGGCGCCCAGGGCGCTCGCTAATGAGGTAACCGCCATCGGGGAGAAGCGCGAGCCCCCAGGGGTGGCGCAGATCCCCTGCCACCGTGGTCAGGGTCAGCGCCCGCACCGGGAGCACCAGGCAGAACAGCAGCAGGGCAAGCAGTCGCAACACGACGTTTCTCCTCTCTCGGGTCTGGTCTGAACGTCGCTGAAGTATAGGGGAAGGGAGTGACAAAACGTCAGGCGCAACAAGCGATTGCATCACGCCCTGCATACACTTCAGGAGGTCATCAAGACGAACGCGGGGATCTGGCCGGCCGGTTCGCCGCGTCAGGACGGTCCCGGGTTCATGGAGGGTTCAAATGTCATCACTTGCGTCGGCGCCGGGGCGTCTTCTGTCCGATCTGCTGGCCGGTGTCACCGCAGCGGCCGTGGTGCTGCCCAAAGCCATGGCCTATGCCACCGTGGCGGGGCTGCCGGTAGCGATCGGCCTCTACACCGCGTTCGTACCCATGGTGATCTACGCCCTGCTGGGTTCCTCCCGGGTGCTCAGCGTCAGCTCCACCAGTACCCTGGCTATCCTGACCGCCACCCAGCTCGCACTGGTGGTGCCGGACGGCGATCCCGAGCAGCTGCTGACGGTGACGGCCACCCTGACCCTGCTGGTGGGGGCCATGCTGATGCTGGCGGCCGCGCTGCGGCTCGGCTTCATCGCGAACTTCATCTCCCTGCCGGTGCTGGTGGGGTTCAAGAGCGGCATAGGTCTGGTCATCATCCTCGACCAGCTGCCCAAGCTGTTCGGGGTGCACATCCAGAAGGAGAACTTCTTCCTGGATCTCTATCACCTCGGCCAGGCGTTGCCCCAGACCTCCTGGCTGACCCTGGGGGTGGCCCTCGCCACCCTGGCGGTGCTGGTGTTCATGGAGTGGCGCTTTCCCCACTCCCCCGCCCCCCTGCTGGGGGTGGGGATCGGCATCGCCCTGGTGTGGGGCCTTGGCCTGAACGAGGCGGGGGTCGCCATCGTCGGGGCCATCCCCACCGGCCTACCCGGCCTGACGATGCCTGAGCCGGCCCTGGTCATGCAGTTGCTGCCGGGGGCGGCGGGGATCGCGCTGATGAGCTTCACCGAGACCATCGCCGCCGGGCGGGCCTTCGTGGGCAAGGAGGAGCCCGAGATCAATCCGAATCGGGAGCTGGTGGCCACCGGGCTGGCGAATCTCGGGGGCGCCTTCTGCGGCAGCATGCCGGCGGGGGGCGGCACTTCCCAGACAGCCGTGGTGCGCTCAGTCGGGGGCGTCAGCCAGTGGGCCAGTGCTGTCACTGCCGGGGTGGCGCTGGCGACCATGATCTTCCTCGCCCCGCTGCTCTCCTGGCTGCCGAGCGCCACCCTGGCGGTGGTGGTCATCGTCTACTCGGTGGGGCTCATCCAGCCGCTGGAATTTCGCAAGATAGGGCAGATCCGCATGATGGAATTTCGCTGGGCCGTCACCGCCTGCCTGGGGGTGCTGCTGTTCGGTACCCTGCAGGGCATAGTGGTGGCGATCCTGGCCTCCCTGCTGGGGTTGGCGAGCCAGACCGCGCATCCGCCTGTCCATGTGATTGGCCGCAAGCCCGGGGAGGATGTGCTGCGCCCGCTCTCGGCGCGCCACCCGGAGGACGAGACGGTCCCGGGCCTGCTGATCCTGCGGCCGGAGGGGCGCCTCTTCTTCATCAATGTGCAGCATGTGGCGGCGAGGATGCGCGAACTGATCGCGACCCATCAGCCCGAAGTGGTGGTGCTCGACATGAGCCGGGTGCTGGACGTGGAGTATTCGGCCCTGATGGTGCTGAAGGAAGGGGAGCGGCAGGCCAGCGCCAAGGGGGTTACCCTCTGGCTGGCCGGGCTCAATCCCGGGGTGCTCGAAAACGTGCGCCGCAGCGGCCTGGCTGCCCGGATGGGGGACAGCCGCATGCTGTTCAATGCCAGGGCCGCCATCCGCCAGTATCAACAGATGAGGGGCGCGCCGGGGCCCGCCCCCCTTGCCTAGAAGCGCTCCGGAATGATGCGCAGCGGATGTTCCGATGGCTTGACCTTGCCAATCTTGCGCTTGGGCAGCTTGACCGGCTCGACCGGCAGTGTCTCGTAGGGAATGTGGGCCAGCAGGTGGGAGATGATGTTGAGGCGTACCCGCTTCTTGTCCTCTGAGCGGGCCACGAACCAGGGGGCCCAGGCGGTATCGGTGGCGTTGAACATGGCATCCCGCGCCCGGGTGTAATCATCCCAGCGATCGAAGGACTTGATGTCCATGGGGGAGAGCTTCCAGATCTTGCGGCCATCGTCGATGCGATCCCGCAGCCGCCGCTCCTGCTCTTGTGGGGTCACCTCCAGCCAGTACTTCAGCAGAATGATGCCAGAGTCCACCAGGGCTTTTTCCACCATGGGGGTGCCAGCCAGGAATTTGTCGCTCGCCTCCTCGCTGCAAAAGCCCATGATGCGCTCCACCCCAGCCCGGTTGTACCAGCTGCGATCGAAGATGACGATCTCCCCCGCCGCCGGCAGATGGGGGATGTAGCGCTGGAAGTAGAGCTGGCTCTTCTCCCGCTCCGTGGGGGCGGGCAGTGCGACAACCCGAAAGACCCGGGGGGCTGACCCGCTCGGTGATCGCCTTGATGGTGCCCCCCTTGCCGGCCCCGTCGCGCCCCTCGAAGACGATGCAGACCTTGAGCCCCTTGTGCACCACCCACTGCTGCAGCCTGACCAGCTCCACGTGCAAGAGGCGCAGCGCTTTTTCGTATGCCTTGTTGCCAAGGGGCTTTTGCGCCTCGGCCACGACCGGTTCTTCCGTTCTGGATTTTCGTTTGCTGCCCATGATGTCCTTCTCTGTGTCTCGGCGAATGGAAGGCCGTCCTGCCGGACGGCGCCCTTCAAGGGTAGATGACGGTGTGCCGCCACCGGGAGTGGCAACTACCGGGGGATGGCCGGGATCATCTTTGGTGGGGCTCGCGGGGTTGTTGGTGGCAGTGAGACATTGAAGAGGGGGGGGCGGGACCTGGCCGCCATGGATGCAGGGGAAATGGCGCAGAAACGCACAAGGGGCTGGCATCATGACGATGCCAGCCCCTTGCTGTGTATGGTGTTCCCGACTGGAGTCGAACCAGTGGCCTGTCCCTTAGGAGGGGACCGCTCTATCCTGCTGAGCTACGGGAACCTTGTGGCGGGCATTATACAAGAAGCATTGTGCTTTTAAACCCTTGATTCCTATTCCAATACGGCCAGGTCACCGATTTGGACATTGAACGGCGAATATTTGTTCTGACTGCTGATGATGGCGCCATCCTCGAACACCTGTACCACCTCGAACAGACCGTCTGCGGGGTTGCGCATCATGCGGGACTTGCCATAGGGGTCGACGAAGTCGGCGCTGTGCTGGACCCGGAACTGGTCCCCGAGTTTGACCCCGTTGCGACGGCCCAGGTTGATGTGGGGGCCGCGCTCGTGCTGGGCCACGATCCGGGCGGTGACGGGGGCACAGGCGAGTTCGGCGGCGATGTCCTGGGCCGCCTCCTTCAACTGGTAGCCCACCTCCTGGCCAAAGCTCGACTGCCAGAACTGGCCACCGCTGCTGCCCACCTGCTCCCGCTTGGAGAAGGTCCAGTTGGCGCGGCCCTTGTACTCCTTGCGGCCGAGCAGGCTGCCGTTGATGCCGTCGAACAGGTAGAGCTGCATGGAGAAGTTGCGCACGGGATCCTCATACCAGCTGGTGAGGGCGTTGCCCTGGGGCTCGAGGGAGAGGTCGTCGATGCTGCCGAGCACCAGATACTGGCTGTCGGTGCGCAGGCTCAGGGCCTTGATCTCCTCGAGGGCGCTGCGATCCCCCTGTTGCAGATGGAGAGGGTCGATGCGCAGGTTCTCGTCCAGCCACTGGCGAGCGACCACCTGGGGCGTCGTCGCCAGGGTTTCAAACAGCCGGCGGGAGAGGTCGGCGGGCATGTCGTCCAGGGCACCGGTGCTCGCCTGGTCCGGGTAGCGCATGCGCAGACGCACCAGCGTCAAATCCTTGGCGTAGTGCTGGGTCTGGCAGATCTGCCGCTCCGCCTGGATGTCGGCCACGAGGGTGATGTACATGCGGCCGTTGCGCACCTCTTCGCGCTTGAGGCGGTACTGGCGGATGTCGCCGCCTGAGCGGATCTGGATCTGCTCGGAGCGCAGGCTGCCGTTTTCCAGGCGCTGTATGCTGGAGACTGAGGCGCCGCTGGCCAGCAGCGCCTGGCGCAGGGCATCCCGGGTCGCCTGCTCGCGGGCGTAGACCTCGTCGCCCCCCAGAATGGCGGCACTGCCCTGGGCCTCGATAAGTTCGGCCCTGGCCGACAGGCTGGCCAGCAGCAGGGTGAACAGCAGCGAAACTTTCATAACAAACACCTTGAGTGGGCGACCCCGCTGCCGCCGGTGGGGCGGGTCAGGGATCCTGGACACAGATCCGGTCTGCACCGGAGCGGGTGACCAAATAAAAGCAAGAACCATGCCTTCTTCCCTGGCCGGAGCCCGCGCGGTGGGCTCCGGTGGCACAGTGCGCGCCTTTGCCCGGGGATCATCGAGGATCCTGCGCGCATTCCCGCCTCAAGTGTTGGCGGTTGCGACCGATAACAGGTCAGGTGCAGATACAGGAAAGGTATCCATGAAGAGAGTTATCACGGTGCTGGCGGTGGCGCTGGCATTGGTCGGTTGCGGGTCGGCCGACCCCATCAATCGGGAGCTGGGAGACCCTCGCCAGGCGGCGAAGGGGATGGAGCTCAACTGGCTGGTGGCCCGCATGACGGATCAGCTGATGGAGCGCAAGTCTCTCACGACCCTGACCGAGCCCATTGCGGTCGCCTCCTTTGTCGATCTCGACACCCTGAAGGACACCAACTGGATGGGGCAGCAGATCGAGGAGAGCTTCATCTACGAGCTGAACCGGCGCGGTGAGGTGGTGGTGGACTTCAAGACCACGGGCAACATCCAGGTGACCCCGCAGGGGGACTTCGTGATGAGCCGCAACTACAAGGATCTCTCGTCCCGGCTGCCCATCTCCCGCATCCTGACCGGCACCTTCAGCCGCAATCAGCAGGGGATCCTGGTCAACGCCCGCATCATCGATCTGCGCACCAAGATGGTGGAGACCACGGCCCAGAGCCTGATCCCGAAACAATATTTGTCCGGTGCCAGCAACTCCTTTGGCCGGGCCTCCATCAATCGCGGTTACCTGATGCGGGGGGGCCAGAGCCCGTCCGGTCATCTGGTCAACCTGACCCCTTGAGGTGGCGCGTCATGAAGCGTGAAGCGGGCTGGCTGATATTGAGCCGTGACACATCGGGTGTGGTGAACAGGAAAACGGGGAAACAGCGATGAAAATCTTGTTGGGTTGCCTGATGGCCATGTTGCTGACGGCGTGCAGTGGCAACCGGGTGGTGAACTATGACGTGGGCGAGAAGCCCGATGACTTCCCGGTGCTCAAGGCGGTGGGTTATGCGGTGATCGACATCCAGCCCGGTCCCTCCCAGTCCGAGAAGATGTTGCAGGCGATCCGCGCCTCCAAGATGGACGCCTACCGGGAGCTGGCGGAGCAGCTCAACGGCCAGCAGGTACGCGGCCAGAGCAGCTACAAGGACCTGACCCAGACCTCCAACTCCCTGGATGTGTCGGTGGCGGGCATGGTGCGCGGTGCCCGGGTGGTGGCGACCTATCCCCGTGGCAACACCTATGCCACCGAGCTGGAGCTCGACACCCGCAACCTCTATCACCTGAACCAGCTGATGGCGGGCCAGTTCTAGGGCGGGTCCGGGGGGCGCCGGCATGAGCCGGGCGATCATCACGGCACAGACAAAGGCGAGCGCAGGCTCGCCTTTTTGTTTGGTCGGGAAGGGGCTCGGATCTGCGGGGAATAACCGGGGTTGGCGCCTTGGACGGGATAGGGCCTGGGGAGGATAACCGGGGTTGGCGTCTTGGGAGGAGCTGGTCTTCGGCAGGAGAAACGGACTTGATGGCCGGGCGGGATCCGGCCTGTGGCGAGGAAAAAGGGGGCTGAGATCGAACAAGAGGTGCCCGGGCGCCGGAATGGCAGCCTTTTTTGTTTAGGAAAATCTAACGATATCACCATGTCGTTAAATAAAGCCAAACGATAGAAAGGCCCGGCAGGCGGCAAAAGGAGGCCGCAACGGGAGGAAGATGGCCTGATGGTGAGTGGAGAGACAGCCGCGCCAGGATCCCGGGTCCACGAGGAAGGGGGTGGAGGGCGGTTTAACGCCGGAAGGGAAGGGCGGGACTGGGCCGCGTCTCACGGGGAGGGCGCAGAGAGCACAAAGGCGAGCCGGGGCTCGCCTTTGTGTGGCAGGGGCGGGATCCGCTCCCCATCAGCTTCCCATCAAGACGGGCGGCACGGCGGTCGGCTTGACGTCTTCGCTCGGGTAGCAGCCCAGCACCTTGATGTAGCGGGTGATCTTGGTCAGCTCCAGCAGGGCGGCCTGCATGGCCGGGGTCTGCAGGTTGGCGGAGACATCCAGGTAGAACATCTCCTCCCAGGGGTTGCCCTGCACCGGACGGGATTCCAGCTTGGTCATGTTGATCTCGTGGCTGCGCAGCACCAGCAGCGCCTCCACCAGGGAGCCCGGCTTCTGAGAGGTGGACATGATGAGGGTGGTCTTGGCCGGGATCTGGGGCGCCACGTCGATGGGCTTGCGCGCCACGACTATGAAGCGGCTGTAGTTCTCCTTCTGGTTGGCGAGCTGCTCGGCCAGCACGTCCAGGCCATAGAGCTCGCCGCCGGCGGCGCTGCCGATGGCCGCCGCTTCCGGGCTTGCCAGCTCCTTCACCTTCATCATGGCGCTGGAGGAGGAGTCGCAGATCTCGTGGCGCGCCCCTTCCAGCTTGCTGAGGTAATGGGAGCACTGCTGGAACACCTGGGGATGGGCGTAGAAGGTCTTGATGCGGGACAGCTCGGTCGGCACGGCGGTGAGGATGCAGTGCTCGATGGGATAGGTGAGCTCACCCACGATGGAGAGGGTGGTGTGCTGCATCACGTCGTACACCTCGTTGATGGAGCCCGAGCTGGTGTTCTCGATGGGCAGCACCCCGAAGGCGGCGCGGCCCGACTCCACGGTGTCCAGCACCTCGCGGAAGTTCTGGCAGTTCACCTCGATCACCTGATCCTTGTAGCGGGCCAGGTACTTGCGGGCGGCCAGGCTCGAGTAGGAGCCGCGCGGTCCCAGGTAGGCGACGCTGGTCATGGGCTCCTGCTGCTGGGGATTGAGCAGGCTCTGCAGGTAGGCCTGCTGGGAGAGCACGGAGTCTTCGATGATGGTGTGGTAGATGCGGGTGATGTACTGGGCATCCAGTCCGAGGGCGCGCCCTTTCTGGATCAGGGCGACCAGCAAGTCCTGTTCGCGCTGGTGGTCACGGATGGGACGGGGATTGGCCTGCTTGGCGCGGGCGACCTCGATGCTGAGGGTCTTGCGTTTGGCCAGCAGGGCGAGCAGCTCCTGATCCAACTGGGTGATGTCGTGTCTGATCTCGTCGAGCGTTGCCATGGTGGTTCCCTATCCAGTGATTCTGTGGTGTGTGGTGCAAAAAAAAGCCTCCGCTGGGGAGGCTCGATTCGTCTTTGGTTTCTGTTTACGCGAATGGTTCACGTGACGACGGGCCTTCCCTCATGTGGGCCGGGTAAACGAGAAAACAAAGAAGAATGGTGTGTTCATGGGCGTGTCCTGAATGTAACGCCATAACCATTAAGGGATTTGGCGGTGCGATGCAAGTAAAACTTGCCCGTGGGCGTTGAACGGGGCAGGGTGGTGGCTCGGGTTGCCGAGGGAGAGTGAGTGTCGTTCTGGTCCCTGTTTATGGCAACCGCCGTGACCACATCCGTGGCAACAACACATAGAGGGGACGAGACGATGGCGGTGATCTTCGATCTGGGCAGGGTGGTGGTGCGCTGGGATCCGGTGGCCATAGTGAGTGGGGTGCGCGGACCCGATGGGGCGACAGCGATCGCGGAGCAGCTGTTCAACCACCCGGACTGGCTGGAGGTGGACAGGGGGACCCTCTCCCTGCACACCATGGCCCGTCAGGCGCAGGGGCGCACCGGCCTGTCGATGGCGGAGAATCTGGCCATCTTGCAGGCGGTGCCGTCCTCCCTTGTGCCGGATCCCGCCATGGTGGCGCTCATCGAAGAACTGCACGGTGCAGGCCACCCCCTCTATGCCCTCTCCAACATGGGGCACGCCAGCATCGACTGGCTGGAGCAGCATCAGTCCTTCTGGCGCTTCTTCAGCGGCAAGGTGGTGTCGGCCCGGGTGCGGATGCTCAAACCCGAGCCCAACATCTACCGCTATCTGCTGGTGTCGTTCGACCTCAAGGCTGGGGAGTGCCTCTTTATCGACGACAGCCCGGCCAACGTGGCGGCGGCCGAGGCGCTCGGTCTGCGGGGGCTGATCTTCACCGATCCGGCCCGGTGCCGGGCGCATCTGATCGCTCAGGGGTTGTTGCCTGCCTGAGGAGAGCCAGTTTCGCTTCGCAGCGAAAAAAGTGTGCAAAACCTTGATTGAGGGCAAATAACGTACAGCTTTATCCATGCTCTTTAAGTGTATATTCAGCTTGGTGCGGGCAAAATGGTATCCAGTTCATCATCCGGAGTTGTTGTTATGGATGCCAATGTCGTTGCGCTGCATCGGGGATACGATCAGACCTTTCAAGCCAGGGAACAGAGGCTCATCAACACCCTGGCCGGTTACAGCGAACTGCTTGTCTCCTTCTCCGGCCGACTGGAATCTTGCTACAGCATGGATCTGTGCCGGGCCAGCGGGGTGCGATTTCGCGCCATCACCCTGGACAACCCCACCCTCAGCCGCCAGTCGGTGGCCAGGGCACAGCGCTACTGCCGGCACTACGGCATCCCCCATCAGGTGCTCAAGACCGACGAGATGATCTTCAGCGCGCACCTGGGCCACCTCGCCGAGGTGACCGACCCGGTGCGCTACCTCTGCCAGCAGCTCGAACATGAAGAGGGCCCGCCGCTGCTGATGTCGGCCTCGGTGGAGGAGAAGCGGGAGTACCTGCGCCGATTCCACAGCCTGCCCGCCAACACCCTCTGGATCTTTGCCGAGCAGGGGATGACCAACCGGGATTTTCGCTACGGCTTTCACAAGCGGCAACTGGCGCTCTGGGGAGACGTGGGGGAGGCCTGCCTGAGCCGGCGGTTTGTCGATATGACCTCCCTGGACAGGCGGCACCTGCGGATGGTCGACATGGCCGAGCAGATGCTGGTGGACATGGGGCTGGGGGGAGCCCAGGTCTTCTTCCATACCCTGGGTGACAGGGTCACCACCCTTGCGAGGATCCGGGTGCCCGAACGGCTGCGGGCCCTGGTGTTCGACATGCAGCCCACCATCCAGAAGGCCCTCAGGAGTGCCCAGTTCGATCTGGTGACCCTGGATCTGGCCACGCTGGAGGATCCCCACCCCCTGGTCATCTGAGCCGGGGCGTAACGTGAGGGGGGTCATAGGCAAGGAGGGCGCGACTCTTTATACTGCCCCCTTCGCATCCTTTATCGAGTGCCTGCCCATGAAACCCCTCTCCCGACTGCTGGTCGCCCTCTGTCTGTGCCCTCTGCTGGCCGAGGCGGCTCCCCTGCACCAGATCACCTTGCCGGATGGTCGCCAGGTGCAACTCAATGACGATTTCACCTGGGAATACCTGCTGGTCAAGCCGGCAGCCACGGTAGCCGGTCAGGCAGTGACGGCGAGTGTCGCGGCCCCGGTGCTGACCGAGCAGGCCATGGCCCATCCCGACTTGCTCTCCCAGGCGACCCGGGACGGCATCACGGTGAAGCTGGACCAGGTGGCGGGGGACGATCCCCTCAGCCTGCAGTTCGTGGTGAGCAACACCGGCAGTCGCAACGTGGTGCGCGTCAACGGCAGCCTGACCCTGTTCAGCGCCGACGGGGTGCAGCTCTCGAGCGAGCCCGTGCGCTTCTGGGTCGGGGAGAACCGCCTGCCTGACTCCTACCTGCGCAAGGGGGAGGCTCGCGCCTCCCGGGCCATCGAGCTGGCACGACCCGCCGGCCTCACCGGCAAGCCGCTGGTGCGGGTGCAGATCGACGAGGTGGAATTCCGCTAGGATGACGGCGGGGAGCCCTCGCTCCCCCGCAGAGTGTTGCACCGGTAACCGCCAGCAATATCCGCTTACATCTGACATGGTTTGGCAACAGCTTGCTCCTCGGCGTTGCCCCCTTTGCCCGTCACAATGGCTCCATTCCAGTTAGGTCCGCCTAACTCAACCCATGGAGTCAACAAAATGCAAAAGATCGCACTGTCTGTTCTGGTTCTGGCCGGTCTCTCTTCCACCTCCGTCCTGGCGCAAGATGCCTTCAGCTATGCCAAGGGCTCTGCCACCTGGGCCCACACCAAGTCTGACTACATCGGTGGCAAGGATGGGGAGAACCGCGACTTCGGCGGCCTGAGCCTGGATCTCTCCAAGAGCTTCACCAGCAATGTCTATGGCCGGATCGGCAGCGAATACACCTCCCGCAGCAGCGGCAACGACAGCATGGCCATCTCCAGCCTGGGGATGGGTGTCTACACCCCCCTCAGCACCGGCCTGAACCTCTACGGTGAAACCGGCCTGATGGGCTACAGCCTGGAACGGGAGCTGGCCTCCGACGTGAACCACTCCGGTTGGGATACCCTGGCCCGCAAGAAGAGCGGCAGCCTCTACGGAGAAGTGGGTCTGCGCTACGACATCGGCGCCGTCGAGCTCTCCACCGGCTATCGCTACGCCAACATGACCGACGACATGCACGACTTCAAGGCGGGGGCGGCGTACAAGCTGACCCAGAACCTGGCCCTCACCGCCGACTACACCTATCGCAACTGGGATCTGCAAAAAGGCTCCATCTCCAGCCTGGGTGTGAAATACAGCTTCTGATCATCCTTCCTGCAGGGTCTTCACCTTTACCCATGACTTCGGTCATGGGTTTTTTTTATGGGGGCTGATCCGCCCGCCGCCCCCTGGCCGTATCAGTTCGCAATAGTTATACAGCTTCCAATTTTTTGTATAACTGCTATAACTTACTCAAGGCTTATACAAGGGGCTTCATCATGTACAAGATCAAGGTCGGTATCAGTGCCTGTCTGCTCGGCCAGGAAGTGCGCTTCGACGGGGGCCACAAACGATCCAGTTTCTGCGAACGGGATCTGGGTGCCCATTTCGACTATCACCCCGTCTGCCCCGAGATGGCCATTGGCCTGGGCGCACCCCGCGCCGCCATCCGGCTGGTGAAGCGCCAGGGCGAGGTGCGGGCCGAGGCAAGCAACGGCAGCTTCGATGTCACCGACAAGCTGATTGCCTTCAGCGAGCAGAAGGCACGCCAGCTCGACTTCCTCTCCGGCTACATCCTCTGCGCCAAGTCCCCCAGCTGCGGCATGGAGCGGGTGCGTATCTATGGCGCCAACAACGAGGGGAGCGCCAAGGAGGGGGTCGGCCTCTTCGCCAAGGCGCTGATGGAGGCCAACCCCCTGCTGCCGGTGGAGGAAGATGGCCGCCTGTGCGACCCCATCCTGCGTGAGAACTTCGTGCTGCGGGTCTTCGCCTACCACGACTGGCAGCAGCTTTGCGCCCGGGGGATCACCGCCTCAGCCCTGATCCGCTTCCATTCACGCTACAAGTACCTGGTGCTCTCCCACGCCACCACCCACTACCGGGCGCTGGGGCGCCTGCTCGCCAACCTTGGCAAGGCCAACTTGCAGGAGGTGGCCGACAGCTACATCCAGGGGTTGATGGCGGCGCTGACCCTGCGGGCCAACCGCCGCAGCCACACCAATGTGCTGATGCACCTGCAGGGCTACTTCAAGCGGGTGCTGACCCCGGCCCAGAAGCAGGAGCTGTGCGACACCATCGACAAGTACCGCACCGGCGTCTTCCCGTTGCTGGTGCCCCTTACCCTGATCCGCCACTACCTGCGCGAGTACCCGAACCCCTATCTCGCCGAGCAGGTGTACCTCAATCCCCATCCCGACACGCTGAAATTGCGTTACGGGCTGTGAAGGTGTGGCTGGATTTGGCCGATCAGGCCTACCTCGACCTTCATCCCGACACGCTCAAGCTGCGCTACGGGCTCTGAACCCCCTGTGCAGGCCCCGGCGGATGACCGGGGCCTCTTCCCAACGTCTGATGGACTCTCTCATGTCTGATGAATCACAAGCAGCCGCGCCTCTCCCCGACGAGGGCGTCTACCCCATTCGCGAGGTCTCCCGCCTCACCGGCGTCAACGCCGTCACCCTGCGCGCCTGGCAGCGCCGCTACGGGCTGGTGCAACCGGCCCGAACCGAGAAGGGCCATCGCCTCTACAGCGAGCAGGATATCCGCCAGATAGGCGAGATCCTGAGCTGGCTGGAGCGGGGGGTGAGCATAGGTCAGGTGAAGGGGCTGTTGAGCGAGTCCCAGAGTGTGCCAGTGAGCGATCACTGGCAGCAGACCCTGGAGCAGTTCAGCCAGGCGCTGCTCGCCTTCAACCAGCGCAAGGCGGAGGCCGAGCTTGGCGATCTGCTGGCGAGCTACCCCTTCGAGCTGGTGCGCAGTCGGGTGCTGCAGCCCCTGGTGGAGCGGCTGCTGGGGCTGTGGCGCGAGCGCCCCGATGGCGAGCTGCTGCAACAGGTGTGGCTCGGCTGGCTGCATACCCGCTTCGCCCGCCACCTCATCGAGCAGGAGAAGGGCGTCCCCGTCACCCTGGCAAGCTGGGGGCAGGTGGGGCCGCTGGATCTGGTCTGGGCTGCGTATGAGCTCATCGGTCAGGGATATGAAGTGCAACTGCTGGGGGCGGTGGAGCCCCGCCATGCCACCTTGCTGGAGGGGCGTGCCACTCCCCCCTGGCTGATCCTGCTGGGGGCCGGGCTCGGCAAACAGGACCAGGCCGCCGAATGGCCTGCGGGTACCCGCTTCTTTGGCGAGCTGGGACGCCTCTACGATGAGCCGTGGCGGCGTGCCCGCAACTGGCACGCCACCCTGGCAGAGGTCAGTGTGACGACCCGCACTGCCAAGGCGAAGGGCAAGGGCGGGAGAACACCGTCATGAGGCTGGTCTGGTTTCGCAACGATCTGCGTCTGGCCGACAACCCGGCCCTGCGCCACGCCTGCGCCGGAGATGAACCGGTCGCCGCACTCTTCATCGTCTCGCCGACCCAGTGGCAGACGCACAAGCTGGCCCCGGTCCGCCAGCGCTTCATGCTGGCACAGGTGGATGCCATGGGCCGCGAGCTGGCGGCCCTCGGCATTCCGCTTCATCTGCTGCGGGTCGAGACCTTTGCCGAGGTGCCGACGGCGATGACGGCGCTCTGCCAGGAGCTCGGGGTGAGCCAGCTCTACGCCAACCAGGCCATCGAGATCGACGAGCTGCGCCGCGACCACATCGTCAGCGCCGCGCTGAGGGAGCAGGGCCTGACCAGCCACTGGTTCAACGGCTGCTGCGTGCTGCCGCCCGGTCGGGTGCTGACCGGGTCGGGGGAGATGTTCAAGGTCTTCACCCCCTTCAGCCGCGCCTGGCTCAAGGCTCTCGAGGAGGATGGCTTCGTCATTCACCGTGCCCCCGCACCACGCGGCGAGCCGTTGCCGTGGCGGCCCCTGGCCGAGCGGGAGTGGGTGGACGACGGGCTGGGGGAGCTGACGGCGGACACCCGCTGGCCGGTGGGGGAGGCCGAGGCGAGCCGCCGGTTGCACGCTTTTCTGGATCAGGCGGTGCTCGATTACGGCGAGACCCGGGACTTTCCGGCGCTGGCGGGCACCTCCGTGCTCTCCCCCTATCTGGCGGCGGGCATCATCAGTGCCCGCCAGTGCGTGGGGGCGCTGCAGCAGCGTCTCGGCTACCGGCCCCAGTCGAAGGCCCAACCCGGTTTCGTCTGGCTCAACGAGCTCATCTGGCGCGAGTTCTACCGCCACTTGCTGGTGCTGATCCCGAGCCTCTCCATGAACCGCCCCTTCAAGCCGGAGACGGCGGCCCTGCCGTGGAGCTGGGATCCGGATGCCTTCGCCGCCTGGTGCGAGGGGCGCACCGGCTACCCCGTGGTCGATGCGGCCATGCGTTGCCTCAACGCCACTGGCTGGATGCACAACCGGCTGCGGATGATAGTGGCGAGCTTCCTCACCAAGGATCTCCATATCCACTGGCGGCTTGGGGAGGACTACTTCATGAGTCGGCTCATCGACGGGGATCTGGCGGCCAACAATGGTGGCTGGCAGTGGGCGGCGGGGACCGGGGCCGATGCGGCGCCCTATTTCCGGGTCTTCAACCCCACCACCCAGGGGCAACGATTTGATCCACAAGGGGAGTTCATTCGTACCTGGGTCACTGAGCTGGCGGATGTGCCTGCTGCCTATCTCCACGAGCCCCACGACTGGTTGCGGCTCAAGGGGCGGCAGGATTATCCGGCCCCCATGGTGGATCATGCCGTTGCACGGGTGAGGGCCATCGAGATGTTCCGCGAACTGGAGAAAAACTAGCATGAATGACGCGCTGGCCCGCTTTGTCATCCTCTACCTGCAACTGGACAAGCATCAGTTGCACCGCTTGCCGGAGGTCTATGCCGATGAGGTGCTCTTCATCGATCCTGCGCACCGGATAGAGGGGCTGGCCGCGCTCACCCGCTACTTTTCCTCCCTTTATGAGCGCCTTGCCCAGTGCAGTTTCGAGATAACGAGTCAGCAGCAGTCGGGCAACGAAGCCTGGCTCGCCTGGGTCATGACCTTCTCCCACCCCAGGATTGCCGGTGGCCGGGCCGTCAGGGTGGAGGGGGCCACCCGGCTGACGTTCGACTCCTGGGGCAAGGTGTGCCAGCACCGGGACTACTTCGATCTCGGGGCCATGCTCTACGAGCAGTTGCCGCTGCTGGGGCCCGTGGTACGGGCCATCAAGGGGAGGCTGGGGACATGAGCGGCCGGGTGCTGATCACCGGGGCCACCTCGGGCATCGGCCGCCAGCTGGCGCTGGATTATCGGCGCGCCGGCTGGCAGGTGTGGGGTTGTGGCCGGGACGAGGTGCGCTTGCAGGCACTGACCGACCTGGGGATCACCCCTTTGCGATTCGATGCGCGCGACAGCGCCGCCATGGCCGGGGTGGCCGCAAGCCTGCCCGCCCTCGACCTGCTCATTCTCAATGCGGGCAACTGTGAATACATGGATCCGGCAGAAGGCTTTGACGGCGCCCTGTTTGCCCGGGTCATCGAGACCAACCTCATCGCCACCGGCAACGCCCTGGCCGCCTTGCTGCCGCGGTTGGGGGCGGGTGGACGGCTTGCCATCGTCAGCTCCTCGGTGAGCTGGCTGCCCCTGCCACGGGCGGAGGCCTATGGCGCCTCCAAGGCGGCCCTCGATTATCTGGCGGATACGTTGCGCCTGGATCTGGCCAGCAAGGGCATCGGGGTGACCCTGATCCGCCCGGGCTTCGTGCAGACGCCGCTCACCGACAAGAATGATTTTCCCATGCCCTGCCTGGTGACGGTGGAAGAGGCTTCCCGCGCCATCATGACGGGGCTTGCCGCCGGTCGCCACCAGATCCACTTTCCCCGTCGCTTCATCTGGCTGCTGCGCCTGCTCGGCGCTCTGCCGACGGGGCTCTGGCTGCGCCTTGGCCGCACACTCGTTTCGAAAGGACGCCCTTCATGAAGAAAAAGATCGCCATCGTCGGCTCCGGTATCTCCGGTCTCACCGCCGGTTTTCTGCTCCACAAGCTGCATGACATCACCCTGTTAGAGGCGGCGCCGACCCTGGGAGGCCACACCGCCACCGTGGAGGTGGAACAGGCTGGGCGCCACTATGCCATCGACACCGGCTTCATCGTCTTCAATGACCGTACCTATCCCAACTTCCTCAAATTGCTGGAGCGCATCGGGGTGGGGCGCCAACCCGCCGAGATGAGCTTCTCGGTCAAGAGTCCCGAGGGGATGGAGTACAACGGCCACAACCTCGATACCCTGTTCGCCCGGCGCCGCAATCTGCTGAGCCCGCGCTTCTATCGCTTCGTCGCCGAGATCCTGCGCTTCAACCGGGAGGCGCGGGCCTGGCTGGCCGCGCATCGCCAGCGGGAGCTGACCCCCGAGCTGACCCTGGGGGACTTCCTGCTGGCGGGGAAATTCAGCGACTATTTCGCCCGCCACTACATCCTGCCCATGGGAGCGGCCATCTGGTCCTCCACCCTGGCGGACATGCGTGCCTTCCCCTTGAGCTTCTTTCTGCGGTTTTTCGCCAACCACGGGCTGCTGGAGGTGGCGAACCGACCTCAGTGGTATGTGATCCCGGGAGGCTCGCGAGAGTACATAGGGCCGCTCACGGCGGGCTGGCAGTCGCGCATCCGCCTCGCTACCCCGGTGGAGGCGGTGCGCCGGGTGGCGGATGGCGTCGTGGTCACCAGCCAGGGGCAGGAGGCCCATTTTGACGAGGTGATCTTCGCCTGTCACAGCGATCAGGCCCTGGCCCTGCTGGCGGATGCGAGCGAGGGAGAGAGGGCCATCCTCGGGAACATGCCCTATCAGGCCAACGACGTCTGGCTGCACACCGACGCCTCCTGCCTGCCGATGCGCCGCAAGGCGTGGGCGAGCTGGAACTACCAGCTCGGTGAGGATGACGAGGCGCGCCCCCTGGTGAGCTACAACATGAACATCCTGCAGGGGGTGAGCTCCCCAGCGCCTTTCTGCGTCAGCCTCAATCCCCGTGGACGGGTGGACGAGAGCAAGGTGTTGCGCCGTTTCGTCTATCATCATCCGGTATTCAATCAGGGCTCCATCGCCGCCCAGCAGCGACGGGGCGAGATCTGTGGCCATCAGCGCACCCACTTCTGCGGGGCTTACTGGTACAACGGTTTTCACGAGGACGGGGTGCGCAGCGCCCTGGACGTGGCCAGACGCTTCGGGGCCGAGCTATGAGCGGCGCCGCGGCCTTGACGCAAGGGGACGAGGGAATGGGGGAGGGGATCAGCGCCATCTGGCAAGGCTCGGTGCGCCATCGCCGCTTCGCCCCAAGGGCCCACGCTTTTTCATACAGCCTCTTCATGCTGGGGCTGGATCTGGACGAACTGCCCGGGCTTGAGCAGGGGCGCTGGTTTGCCGTGGAGCGGGCCGGACTGCTCTCGTTTCGCCGCGAGGACTATCTGCGGGGCAGCGAAGGGCCCCTCAAGCAGGCGGTCTGGGACAAGGTGGCGGCCCTCGGGGGGGATGCGGAGCCCGGCGGGCGGGTGCTGCTCCTTGGCAACGTGCGCTGCCTCGGGTTTTATTTCAGCCCGGTCAATTTCTACTTCTGCGATCGGGCGGGGGAGACCCGCTACCTGCTGGCGGAGGTCTCCAATACCCCCTGGAACGAGCGCCACTACTACCTGCTTGATCTGGCGGCGCTCTCCCCCCATGACAAGGATTTTCATGTCTCCCCCTTCATGGGACTGGGGATGCGCTACCACTGGCGCATCCGGGCGCCGAAAGAGGAGGCGCTGATCCATATCGAGAGCCACCCCGTATCCGGTGAGAGCAAGCTGTTTGACGCCACCCTGGCCCTGCGCCGCGCGCCGCTGTCGCGCAAGGGGCTGGCGGCACTGCTGGCTCGCTGGCCCTGGATGACCCTGAAGGTGCTGCTCGGGATCTACTGGCAGGCCCTGCGCCTTTTTATCAAACGCACCCCCGTCTTCACCCATCCGGAGAGCCGCCCGTGACGCTGACACACCCGTTTAATTCCGCTTCCTGGTGTTGTCAGCAGCCCATGGTGCGGGTTCATCCCAACCGAACGACCCCACTCTTGACCCATTCGGAGAGCCGCTAATGGAACTTGCTCAATCAACCCTCTCTGCCTCTTTCATCGACAAGGGGGCCAAGCAACTGCTGCTCAAATTGCTGGCGCGCCTTGAGCAGGGCCAGCTGGTGCTCCACGACGGCAGTGAGTGCCACCGTTTCGGCAAGGCGGGCAGCGACCTGCATGCCGAGCTGGTGGTGCAGGATCCGGCGTTTTATCGCCGCCTGCTGCTGGGGGGCAGCATCGCCGCAGGAGAAACCTGGGTGGAGGGTCTCTGGACCAGCCCGGAGCCGGTGGCACTGGTGCGCTTGCTGGCCCGCAATCTGCCGCTGCTCGACGCCCTGGAACGCCGCCTCGGCTGGCTCAGCTTCCCGTTCAACAAGGTGCGCCACTGGTTCAATCGCAATACCCTGACCGGTTCGCGCGCCAACATCGCCGCCCACTATGACCTTGGCAACACCCTCTATCAGGGCTTTCTCGACGATCACATGCAGTATTCGAGCGCCATCTATCCCCACCCGGACGCCACCCTGGAGGAGGGGCAGCAGGCCAAGCTGCGCACCATCTGTGAGCGGCTTGAGCTTGGGCCGGACGACCACCTGCTGGAGATAGGCACCGGCTGGGGCGGTCTTGCCGTCTATGCGGCCCGTCACTATGGTTGTCGGGTCACCACCACTACCATCTCCCGGGCCCAGCACGACTATGCCAAGGCGTGGATCGAGCGGGAGGGGCTGGGGGATCGCATCACCTTGCTGCTGGAGGATTACCGCAAGCTGGAGGGACGCTATGACAAGCTGGTCTCCATCGAGATGATCGAGGCGGTGGGGCACGCCTTCCTGCCCGACTATTTCCGCCAGTTGTCGCGCCTGCTCAAGCCCGGCGGACGCCTGCTGATCCAGGCCATCACCATCGCCGATCAGCGCCACGCCCAGTATCTGCGCGGGGTGGACTTCATCCAGCGCTACATCTTCCCGGGAGGCTGCCTGCCCTGCGTCTCCCAGATGGCGGGTCTGCTGGCGCGGGAGACCGACATGCAGCTGGTACGGCTGCACGATCACGGCCACCACTATGCCCGTACCCTGGCCCACTGGTGCGAACGCTTCCTGGCGCTGGCCCCGGAGCTGCCCAAGCTCGGTTACAGCCAGGATTTCATCCGGCTCTGGCACTTCTACTTCGCCTACTGTGAAGGGGGGTTCTGGGAGCGGGCCATCAGCCTGGTGCAACTGGAGGCCGCCAAGCCGGGGCCCCATGGCTGGTCCGGGGACTTGCCGGCAAGCGGTCGCTGATCATGTGGCAGTGGGCCCACCTGCTGGGATTCAACCTCTACTGGTTGCTGGCGGTGACATGGCAGCAACCGGGCCCGCTGCTCGGGATGCTGCTGCTCCATTTCATCTTCTCCCCCCGCCGCGGGCAGGACTGGTGCCTCATCCCGGTCGCCCTGGCAGGCTGCCTGCTCGACATCCTGCTCTGGCGCCTCGGCCTGTTTCACTTTCCGTCCGGTTTTCCGCTCTGGCTGTTGCTGCTCTGGTGCGGTTTCTCCCTGACCCTCTCCCACGGCCTTCCCTGGCTTCGCCCCTTGCCGCGCTGGCAACAGGGGCTGTTCGGCATGGTGGGGGGTGCCTCCTCCTATATGGCGGGGGCCGCCATGGGGGCAGTAAACTTACCCTGGGGCATCTGGACAAGCGCAGTGCTGCTGGCGGTGATCTGGATGTGGTGGTTACCCGTACTCCTGTGGGTAACGGTCAAGCTGGAGGGTGAGACGAGATGAACACCTTTTCGACCGACACCTTGTTGTTTTCCAAGTGGACCAGGGATGGCCAGTGCGAGCTGGCCGAGCGTTTCTACCTGGTGGTGGCCTGCCAGCGCGATGCCCAGGGGCATCTGGCGAGCGTGGTGATGCAGGATATCAACACCCTGCAGGAACAGGAGATGGACTGGCATGAACTGGAGGATCCCGCCCGTTGGCACATGGGGTGGAACTAGCCTGCTGCTGGCGGCCTTGAGCCTGCCACTGTTTGCGACCGCCCAGAGCGTTGCCGCCCCCTGGCAGGGGCTGCGCACCGTGGGACAGGGGGAGATGCGCTGGCTCTGGTTCAAGCTCTATGACGCCACCCTCTACAGCGAGAGCGGCCGCTATCAGCCGGGGCGCTACCCACAGGCCCTCAGCATTACCTACGCGAGGGCCATCGAGCGCCAGGATTTGCTGGAGGCGACCGCCGCCGAGTGGCAGCGGCTCGGCCTTGGCAGCGAGAGTGAGCGCCAACGCTGGCTGGCTCGACTGGCCACGCTCTGGCCGGATGTCGCCCCCGGCGACAAGCTGGTTTTTTATGTGGACGAGCAGGGGGCGGGCCACTTCTGGTTGCGAGACCGCCTCCTTGGCTCTCTCGATGATCCCGCCTTCGCCCCCGCGTTTCTTGCTATCTGGCTGACTGACGACAGCCGGGATCCCGCTCTGACCCGCCGCCTGCGCGGCCAATCCTGATGGAGTATTCCATGAAATTCTCTTCCTGGTGGCGTCTTGCCTGGTTGCTGCCCCTGCTGTGGCTCTCTGGTTGCGGCGCGGGTCTTGACGATTATCGCGGCTCCCGGCCGGGTTGGGATCTCGCCCGTTTCTTCAATGGCAAGCTGGTGGCCCACGGCCTGGTGACGGACCGCAGCGGCGAAGTGACCAGTCGCTTTCGGGTCGAGATGCAGGGGAACTGGCGAGAGGGCAAGGGAGAGCTGTTCGAGCAGTTCTATTTCGATGATGGCCGTCGGCAGACCCGCACCTGGTTTTTGAGCAAGGGGGCGGATGGCCACTGGCGCGGCACGGCTTCAGACGTGGTGGGGGAGGCGGTAGGCAAGACAGAGGGCTTTGCCCTCAACTGGCGTTATCAACTCGATCTGGCTCTGCCGGATGAGAGCGTGGTGAGGGTGAGCTTTGATGACTGGATGTATCTGCTGGACGACGATCGCCTGATCAACCGCGCGAAGATCAGCAAGTTCGGCATTCATCTCGGCGAGGTGATCCTCTACATCGAGCGGCTCGAGCGATGAAAGGGAGGCTTTTGCCCATCGGCGATAGCCGTTCACTATGGATCGGCAAGGCAGAGCCGATTGTCCTTTGAGTCTGTGCGGGGATATGCTGACCCTGTTCCCGATAATGCTTACCACCTGGAGGTGAATCATGAAGAGCCCCATCGGTCTTGATACCGTTCAATCCCAAGCCCTGGCCGCCGAGCTGAACAGGCTGCTGGCCAGCTACCAGATCCTCTACATGAACGTCCGTGGTTTTCACTGGAACATCCGCGGCAACCAGTTCTTCGAGCTGCACCTGAAGTTCGAGGAGATCTACAACGATCTGCTGCTGAAGGTCGATGCCCTGGCCGAGCGCATCCTGACTCTGGACGGGGTGCCCCTGCACAGCTTCAGCGACTACATCCAGGTCTCCGACATTCCCGAACAGAAAGGGCTGCACGACGGTCGTGCCTGCGTCGAGTCCCTGCTGGAGAGTTTCCGCGAACTGCTGGTGGCCCAGCGCCGCATCCTGGGGCAGGCCGCCGATGCCGGTGATGAAGGGACTGCGTCCATTCTCTCCGACTATGTGCAGCAGCAGGAGAAACTGGTCTGGATGCTGCGCGCCTACCTGGCCTGATGACCCTGGGGCCGGATGCCCATGCCCCGGCCCGTATCATTGCCCTGTTGTTGTAAACCCGAGTTGTCTCTCCTTTTATCCACCCGCTTGCCGCCCGATTCGGGCGGCTTTTTTGTATTTGATCTGCATCAATGAAAAGTTAATTGGTAAATTGAATGCCTATTAAGTTCTGAGCCGGAGGAATAGAATCGCCACAAAACAAACAACTGAAATGTCCAATTAGGAGAGGCATGATGTTTTGTGTGCAATGTGAACAGACAATTCGTACCCCGGCAGGCAATGGCTGCGCTTACGCACAAGGCATGTGCGGCAAGACGGCGGAAACCTCGGATCTGCAGGATGTGCTGATCTACACCCTGCAGGGTCTCAGCACCTGGGCCCTGGCGGCCCGCGAGCACGGCATGATCGACAGCGAGATCGACGCCTTCGTGCCCAAGGCCTTCTTCGCCACCCTCACCAATGTCAACTTCGACTCCGCCCGCATCGTGGCCTATGTCAACCAGGCGCTGGCCTATCGCCAGCAACTGGCCGCCAAGCTGGCACCGCTGGCGGTGCAGGCCGACACACTGCCCTCCGCCGCCCGTTTCGAGCCGGGTGTCGATCTGCTGGCCCAGCTCGCGCAGGCGCCGCAGACCGCGGTCAACCGCGGCAAGAACGAGGTCAACGAAGACATCATGGGGCTGCGCCTGCTCTGCCTCTACGGTCTCAAGGGGGCCGCCGCCTACATGGAACACGCCCGGGTGCTGGATCAGCAGGATGCCGGGGTGGCCGCCGAATTCCATCGCATCATGAGCTGGCTCGGCACGGATCCGAGCGATCTGGATCCGCTGTTCAAGTGCGCCATGGACATCGGCCTGCTGAACTTCAAGATCATGGAGATGCTGGATCTCGGTGAAACCACCGCCTTTGGCCATCCGGAGCCGACCCAGGTGCGCGTCACTCCGGTACCGGGCAAGTGCATCCTGGTCTCCGGCCATGACATGGTGGATCTCAAGCTCATCCTGGAGCAGACCAAGGGCACCGGCATCAATGTCTACACCCATGGCGAGATGCTGCCGGCGCTGGCCTACCCCTTCTTCAAGCAGTACCCGCACCTGGTGGGCAACTACGGCTCCGCCTGGCAGAACCAGCAGAAGGAGTTCGCGAACTTCCCGGGCGCCGTGGTGATGACCTCCAACTGCATCATCGACCCGAACGTGGGTAACTACTCGGATCGCATCTTCACCCGCTCCATCGTCGGCTGGCCGGGTGTGACCCACCTGGAAGGGGAAGATTTCTCCGCCGTGATCGCCAAGGCGCAGGCGCTGGAAGGCTTCAAGCACGTTGAGCTGGAGCACTTCATCACCATCGGCTTTGCCCGCAACGCCCTGATGCAGGCCGCTCCCGCGGTGATCGACAAGGTGAAGGCCGGCGAGATCAGCCACTTCTTCCTGGTGGGGGGCTGTGACGGTGACCGTGCCGAGCGCGCCTACTACACCGAGTTTGCCAAGGCGATCCCGCAGGACAGCCTGCTGCTCACCCTGGGTTGCGGCAAGTACAAGTTCAACAAGCTCGATTTTGGCGACATCGGCGGCATTCCGCGTCTGCTGGACGTGGGTCAGTGCAACGATGCCTACTCCGCCATCCAGCTGGCCCTGGCGCTCTCCGAGGCGTTCGAGTGCGGCGTCAACGATCTGCCGCTGACCCTGGTGCTCTCCTGGTTCGAGCAGAAAGCCATCGTCATCCTGCTCACCCTGCTGGCACTGGGTGTGAAGGACATCCGCACCGGCCCGACCGCCCCTGCCTTCCTCACCCCGGCCCTGCTCAAGGTACTGGAAGAGCAGTTCGGTCTGAAAGGTACCACTACCGCAGAAGCCGATCTCGCCGAGATCCTGGCGGCCTGACCCGAGACACAGCCTGACACGCTCAGCATGTTGTAAGCCTTTGGCGAGCCTGATGGCTCGCCTTTTTTCGACGCCATTCTTTCAACAAGAGGAGCCTTGTGATGACCTCCACCTCTTTCACCTTGCGCTGCATAGGTCGCCTTGCAGATACCCACGACGTGGCGAGCTGGCAGTTTGCCCCGCTGGCGGGCGAACTGCCCCCGGTGCTGGCCGGTCAGTGCGTCACCCTGCACACCGAGATTGACGGCAAGCCCCAGTGCCGCGCCTATACCCTCTCCTCCAGCCCGCAGGATCCTTTCTGGCAGGTCACCATCAAGGACGTGGGGCTGGTCTCCCACCACCTGCACCAGAGTCTGCAGGTAGGGGACGAGATCCGGGTCGACGGCCCCTTCGGCGACTTCCACCTGACGGCGCTCCCCTGCGAGCGGCCACTGCTGCTCAGCGCCGGCTCCGGCATCACCCCCATGTGGGCCATGCTGCGGGACGAGCTCGCCAGGCGGCCCGAGGCGGATATCCGCTTCATCCACAGCGCCAGAACCCCCGAGGATGTGATCTTCGCAAATGAGCTGGTCGCGCTGGCAGAGGCCCATGTCGGTGTGCGCCATGCCCTGATACTGGAAGAAGCCCCTTCAGAGTACCCCTGGGTAGGCAGGCTCACGCCGGAGATGCTGAGGGAATTGGCGCCGGATCTCTTGAGCCGCCACGTCTATCTGTGCGGACCCGCTCCCTACATGGCGGCGGTGAGCGAGATGCTGGCCGGGCTCGGCCTGCCCGCCGGGCAGTTGCACCAGGAGTCCTTCGGTCTGCCTGCTGTGACATCGAGCGCAGTGCCAGTGGAAACCGGCAGCGACCACTTCTGGCTGACCCTGAAAAAGAGCGGCAAGAAGGTGAAGATACTGCCGGGCCAGACCCTGCTGGCGGCGCTGGAGGGGGCGGGGGAGACCATGATGGCGGCCTGCCGCGCCGGGGTGTGCGGCGCCTGCCGCTGCACCACGGAAGGGGAGATCGAGCGCCAGAGCGTGATGACATTGAGCGCGCAGGATCTGGAGGGCGGCGTCGCCCTGGCCTGCTCCTGCACCGCCAAGGGGGATATCAGCCTGGATTATTGATGGTGTCATCAGAGCTTCGTGCTTTTCTCGCATCGGCCCGGCGGGTACACTCTGCCCAGTTTCATCAGAATGCGGGATAACACATGACAATCTTGGTCACAGGGGGCGCCGGTTACATCGGTTCCCACACCCTGGTCGAGCTGCTCGGCACCGGGCAGCAGGTGGTAGTTCTGGACAACCTCTCCAACTCATCGCCTGAGTCCCTCAGGCGAGTGGAGCGGATCACCGGCAAGCCGGTCACCTTCGTGGAGGGGGACATTCTGGACAGGGCCTGCCTGCAGCGGCTGTTTGCCGAGCACAGGATCGAATCCGTGATCCACTTCGCCGGCCTCAAGGCGGTGGGGGAGTCCAGCCAGATCCCGCTCACCTACTATCAGAACAACATCACAGGCACCCTGGTGCTGTGCGAGGAGATGGCCAGGGCCGGCGTGTTCCGGCTGGTGTTCAGCTCCTCGGCCACCGTCTATGGAGATCCCGCGTCTGTGCCCCTGCGGGAAGACTTCCCCACCGGCGCCACCAACCCTTATGGCCGCTCCAAGCTGATGGTGGAAGAGATACTGAGGGATCTGTCCAAATCCGACCCCCGCTGGGCCATCGTCCTGCTGCGCTACTTCAACCCGGTCGGTGCCCACGAGAGTGGCCTCATCGGGGAAGATCCCAACGGCATTCCCAACAACCTGCTGCCCTATATCAGCCAGGTTGGGGTGGGCAAGCTCAAGGAGCTGGGGGTATTCGGCAACGACTACCCGACGCCGGACGGCACCGGGGTGCGCGACTACATCCACGTCGTGGATCTCGCCATCGGTCACCTCAAGGCGCTGGCCCGCATCGCGGGCGACACCGGGGTCTTCACCTATAACCTCGGCACCGGCCAGGGCTATTCCGTGCTGGAGATGGTCAAGGCGTTCGAGGCGGCCAGCGGCCGCGCCATCCCGTATCAGATCAAGCCCCGCCGCCCTGGCGACATCGCCGAGTGCTGGGCCGAGCCCACCCTGGCCCGTGACGAGCTGGGCTGGCAGGCCGAGCGGGGTCTGGAGCAGATGATGATCGATACCTGGCGCTGGCAAAGCCAGAATCCGAACGGTTATGGCCCTGCTGCGAAGCCGTGATCACGGGTCATGCGTTGCTCGGGAGCCTCATTTATTCATATCAACTCGGGTCCCAGCGCTGCTCTTCGCCTTGCTGACAGCTTCTTGCGACGGCCCATCAGGCCTGATGGTTTGCAGCCTGAATAGCAAAACGCCCCGGCATGCCGGGCAATGCTGTTCACTTAAGAGAATTTGAGTTCCAGTCCACGTAGTATCAGGGCTAAAAAATGAGGGAGGCATGATGCCTCCCTCTTTCTATTGCAAGCCACGCTGGATAAAGGCTGAAGGAACATCGACTGGAAACAGCCTTGCTCCCCCAACTCAAGTCGCATTTATGAATAATTAGTCAAAAATGTGCTTATCTGAACAGCATTGCGGCATGCCGGGGCGTTTTTTCATGAACAACGCGCGGGTTACTGAATGCTCTTGCCGGCGCGGACATCCTTGATGATAGCCTTGAGGCTGGCCAGATCCCGCGGTGCGCCGCGCAGGATCTGATCGCCGATGATAAAGGCCGGGGTACCGGAAATGGCCATGGCTTCGGCCAGCGCCCGGTTGGTACCCAGATTCTGATCGATGCTGCCGTCCTTGATCTTCGCCTCGACCTTGCTCCAGTCCACGCCGGCGGCCCTGGCGACGTCTTTCACCTGGGCTTCGTCGGAGAGGGGTCCCTGATGGGCGTACAGCTTGTCGTGGAAGGCCTGGTATTTGTCGGGCTGGCCGAGCTTCACCGCCAGCGCCGCGCGGGCGGCGTAGTAGGAAGTTTCGCTCAGGATGGGGAACTGCTTGTAGATGTAGCGGATCTCCTTGTCCTCAGAGAGCAGTTGCTGAATGAGGGGATGAGCGCGCTTGCAGTAGCCGCAGTTGTAGTCGAAGAACTCCACCACCGTCAGGCTGCCCTTGGGATTGCCGCTCTCGGGATCCTGGTTGGCGAAGAGCTGCTTGGCATGGGCTTCTATCAGCGTCTTGTCGTTCTCGGCCTGCTGGCTCTCCTGCTTGGCACGCAGGGCGTTGGACATCTCGACCAGGATCTCCGGATTCTTGACCAGATAGTCGCGCACGATCTGCTCGACATCGCTCTTGGTCAGCTCGCTCGCCTGCACGGGCGCCGCAAGCAGGGTCGCGCCGGTCAGGGCGGCGAACAGGGCATGTTTGATTCTCATAAGTCCATCTTGCTGGGGATGTGGTAGTGGCCCCTATAGTGGGTGAGTCTGTTTTCAAGTCAAGCCATCCGCTTGAAAAAGCACGGTTTGCAGCGGTTTTGCCGGTTTTGTGCGCCAGATAGCCCAATAAATGGGCAAACAAACGGAGTGGGGATTTACAAGGGCTGGGGGCATGGGTAATATGCGTCGCACTGCTGCGGAGGGGTGGCAGAGCGGCTGAATGCACCGGTCTTGAAAACCGGCGATGGGCGACCATCCGTGGGTTCAAATCCCACCTCCTCCGCCATCTATATAGCCCAACTGATTGATTCGGTTGGGCTTTTTTGTATCTGCGATTTTTGGTATGCCAGTGAGTATGCCATTTGCTGTTGGCTGGCATGCTATCTAGATGAACGGCTTTGGACTGCATCCATGCGTATATAGCAGCAGAGGGCTTTTTAGCCCTCTGCTGTTGTTTCTGTTTAGCTGTACGAGCCTCGGTTAACTCGTCATCTCATGCTCTTGCATCAAACCCGCAATGCTCCGCCCCAACTCGATATCGTCATGGGGGATCAGCAAGTAACGCCATTGCTTGCCAGAATGCTGGCTTGCATGCTCATTAGCGTACTTACACCAACGAACCGCAGCCCGAGCTTTTGCTTGCACATCTGGGGTAGATACCTCGATTGCCTTTTTGGGCTCGATCAGCAAGCAGGCATCTTTAGTCTCCACCACGAAATCAGGCTCATAGTTATGCCCATTGGCATATTCGATCCGGAACTGCCCGTGGGCAGGCTTCATCCACTTGAGCACACTAGCATCCCCCTCGAGGATCTGCGCCAGGCGCCACTCACCATCGACAGAATCAAACTTTTGGTACGGATAACAGCATTTGCTAAATCCAGTGAACAACATCTGGCGAACCCTGCTCTTCTCTCCTGCCTGGATGGGAGAGCGGAAGTCACGAGGCTGTTCGTTATGGGCATAGTTGAAGGTGGCTGGGCGTAATACATCAAATCCTTTAGTCACGTGGCCAACGTAATCGGTTGGTGTCGTCCACATATGCTGTTTCATCTGCACCCAGATAAAGTCTGCCAGTTGCCGCCCCTGTGTTTTGAGCAGAACCTCTACCTCTTCATCATTCAGGTAGGTTTGCAAATGCGCAACCATTTGCCCTGCAAGGCGGTAAAGCAATCCCGCATGCTCGTCATAATCTATTTCGTCATGGTCGAAGAGATAATGAACCAGGTAGTTTTCCAGACGCTCCTCTGACATACCGCTTTGAGCCCAACTGATGGTGCTGGAGCTGTTGTCCTGCAGATTTTGCAGCAGCATCTCCTGACTACCTGGCCGCATCGCAATGCTGTTTAACCGACCCAACTCAAACTCTGCAAAACCATAGTTCACATCACGGGTCGGCAGGATCACGATCTGGGGAATGTCGATAGTGTGCTCTGCTACCTTTTTAGAAATCTGGCCAACCAGCTTCGCAATACTCTTCTCATCCAGCGCACGCGGAGCAACCGTCTCTGGGGAAGGCATACCAGTCAGTTCCGGTTGAATGGCTGGGCTGGGGATAGGCGGTGATATCTCCTTCATGACCTGTTGAACTTTATGGGTAACGCTTTGCAGTACTTCAGGCGTCATCAGCTCTTTGCTGCTTCCAAGGCGCTTAGCCTCTTCGCTGATGATCCTGACGGTGATCTCGGCAACTTGCCGTTGAGCCTCAGTTGCGAGAACCGGAGGGGGATTACCCGTGTGTGTACTGTTCGCTTGATACGCTGGAGCAAAGCCCTCCTTGACTTGATGGCCTTGACCATCAGTAGGAGTTAGTCCCAGCAGCGTATCGGCCTGCGATGGCACGATCACTTGATTCGGCTTATGTTCCGGGATCCCGTCATCGTCATCATCGGCACCGATGAAGAGCGTTTTCTTGATGATGGAGTCTTCCTGGTTGGAACGGTCAATGATCTCTTGAAACCGGTCATGGGCAATGATCGTCAATCGATCCACGGCCTCGACCCCTGTACGTTTCCCATAGGGCAGGCGCAAGCCCCGGCCAATGGTCTGCTCGGTCAGGATCTCGGAGGCAGACGCACGCAACGGCACTATGGTGTAGAGGTTGGTGACATCCCAGCCTTCTTTAAGCTTGTTAACGTGAATGACTATCTCGGTGCTCTTGTCATGCTCAACCGCTAACAGGCGTTGAGTGTTTTCGTCAGACTCTTGGCCGGTCTGGTTAGAGTGGACGGTAATCACCTTACCCTTATAGGCACCATGGAAAAATTCACTATCTTCTATACTGGCCTTGATGGCTTCGGCGTGGTTGGTATCTTGCGCCACCACCAGCATAAAAGGCTTAACCAATGGCCTACCGATATTGTTGGCATAGCTGGCCAACTCGGTTTTGACGTATTCATGATGATGGATGCCATCTTCCAGTTTGATGGTTTCAAGCTTCTGTTCGCTGTAACTACTGGCTTTGAAGTCTTTGCGGGTAGCCACTGCCGGAGTCTTGATGTAACCATCATTGAGGGCTCGGGCAAGCGGATAGTGCAACACGATATTCTTGAACTCTCGTGGCTTGGCCCCAGTGGTTTTCGGTGTTGCTGTCAGCTCGATACCCAGCACTGGCTTGAGGTCGTTGATTGCGGTTGCACCAGAGTCGGCGTAGTAACGGTGGGCTTCGTCCATCAAGACCACCAGATCAGGCAAGTCGGCCAGATAGTTGAAGTAGGAATCCCCGATATACTCCTGCAAGCGACGTACTTTCGCCTGCTTGGACTTCTCAGCCCCTTTCTTGTTATCCAGAGCATTGATCTTGGAAACATTAAAAATGTTGATATGCGGCGCGGTCTCGGCAGCAAACAAATCTCCCGTGGCACTCATCGTCTGAACCTGATCCAGACGAACGCCACGCCCCTCCTGATAGTCATCACCGGTGATCAATACTGGCGGTGTCTGAGCCAATTCGGGGATACCTTGGAACACATACTTGGGCGAGCCGGGCAAAAAATCCTGCTTCAGCTTTTCATAGATTGTCAGGTTAGGAGCCAAGACAAAGAAATGCTGGCTACGCCCGGTCAAATAGAGCCATGCAATCATGGCTCCCATCAGGCGGGTCTTACCAACACCGGTTGCCAGAGCAAAGCAGAGCGAAGGGAAGTCTCGCTCAAAACTCTTGAATGGCAGCTTCTCGGCTTTGAGGAGATCAATCCAGTGCTGTAAATCAGGCTCTTTCTCCAGTTTCAGCTGTTCTAACAAGCGGCAGAGGATCGCGAGAGATTCACTCTGCGGCTTGCGCAGGGAAAGGCGCGCCCCGATCTGGTTGGCGATAGTGGTCCCGTTGCTCATTTGTTTTCCTTATTCTTCGCTGTCGTCATCAGCCCACTCTTCGTCCTGCTCTTCTGGCAGCACATTGAGGGTGAAGCTGTAGTCATCATGATCCCACTCGCATTTGTTCAGAATGGCTTTGGGGATCTTCTTCAGCGTCAAATTCGGGAAGTCGGCGCCATCCATCATAAACGCCTTACAACAGATCAACAGGGTACGCTCACTCCCCACCTCCTCGCTGATCCGCTTGAGCTGGTCATAAGCCAGTGAACCGGTGGTCACGTAGATATGATCCGTTTCAGTGCTGTAACCATGATTCCAGAACTGGGTTTGGCTTGGTGCATAGGTAAAGCCCATATGCTTGCATACAGCCTCGGCCAGCATCTCGGCGTTATATTCCTTGTTGATCACCCAGTTGCCCCAGTCATCTTTTTTCAGCAAAGAAGGAGCCAAGCGAAGATATCGGAAACCACCGCCACCTTGCCAGTTAACTGACTTGGAAATACCATCTTGATCTTGACCTGTAATTACATTTTTTAATCTTGGTTGGATATGCGTTAATGCTTGCTCTCCAAGCTCAATCGCAATCCAGCGCCGATTCATTTTGTGCGCTACAGCAACAGTTGTTCCGGAACCAGAGAAAGAATCTAAAACGAAATCTCCTTCTGTAGTACACAGTTCGAGCACTCTCTTTATCAAACCCTCAGGCTTTTTCCCTTTGGGAAATTTCACGCCACCTTCTTTGTGTAAATTATTAGATAAAATATCGTCCCAAAGGTTAGTTAAGGGTTCTCCGGCAACCAATTCACCATCAACCATTTTGAGTTTATCTTTGTAAAAAAGTATGCGTTCCCCTTTTTTGAAATACATGTCAGAGTAGCCATCTCTTTTAAGTAAAAAGACAGTGTTTGGATCTTTCTGTGAAAGATCAATTACATCACGAACTGATTGACCAACAGAACTGTAATCAGGTCTTGCTGTACGAATTACACGCTCAGGATTTTTCAAGACAAATTCGTTTAGTTCTTTTTCATACTTTTCGCCCAGCTTTTTCTTTGCTTCAGCTGGTTTCATGCCAAGAGTTTCAGAAAATGCTGACGATAAGGTTTTGTAATCCCATGATGTATATCCATCTTCATAGTTATAGATGAATTGAGAATATGTAAGTATTCACCGGAACAGTATTGACACAGGAAAAATGAGACGATCGTCTCTTGATCCCACTTTCCTGCTTGCTTGATCCTGCTCCTTAGATACGCTCCCCCCATGAGCAAAAACACCATGCATTCCGCGGGAATGCCCACCA
>NZ_JAGKRH010000374.1:0-293 GCF_017939245.1 Aeromonas sp. PrichA-15
GAAGTCATCGAGCCGTTTTATCCCAAGGCTGGTAATGGCCGGCGACCTTATCCGCTGGAAACCATGCTACGCATTCACTGCATGCAGCATTGGTACAACCTGAGCGATGGCGCGATGGAAGATGCTCTGTACGAAATCGCCTCCATCCGTCTGTTTGCCCGGTTATCCCTGGATAGCGCCTTGCCGGACCGCACCACCATCATGAATTTCCGCCACCTGCTGGAGCAGCATCAACTGGCCCGCCAATTGTTCAAGACCATCAATCGCTGGCTGGCCGAAGCAGGCGTCATGAT
>NZ_JAGKRH010000056.1:0-26154 GCF_017939245.1 Aeromonas sp. PrichA-15
TGGACAAACAGGCAGAGCAGTTCAAGTTACCCGCCCGCCGAGAACGAAGTTACCCAAGGTGCATCAAAGCCAAACCACAGAAGTATGCGACGAGAAAACCTAGTAAAAACAATGCCAGTCAGGCTTAACTGACTGGCATTAGGGCCAGGCCCACGTTTTTCATGGCTGAACGCCGGGCTTGCCAACCCTCATGCCGAACGCGGCGGGGCGGGCAGCAGCACGCTCACCTCCAGCCCCCCCTGCGGCCGGTTGTGGATGTCGAGATCCGCCCCGTGCAGCTGGGCGATGCGCGAGACGATGGCCATGCCGAGCCCCACGCCGTCCCCCTGCTGGGGGTTGACCCGGAAGAAGCGCTCGCACAGTCGCGACAGGGCGGCGGTGGGGATGCCGGGACCGTTGTCCCGCACATCCACCCGGACCCGGTTGCCCTCCTGGCTGACCATCACGGCGATCTCGCCACCCGCCTGGGTGTAGCGCAGCGCATTGTCGATGAGGTTGCCGAACATCAGGTCCAGCAGCATGGCCTGCCCCATCACCTGCAGATGCTCGCCCCCCTCCAGGGAGAGCTGCTGATCCTTCTTCAGGGCGATGGGGGCCAGGGTGGCCAGGGTGCCCTGCAGCAGGGGGAGCAGGGGGAGGGCGGTGAGCGCCGGCGTCTGCTGGTTGTCGATGCGGGCCTGGGTCAGCAGCTGGCGGATCAGGCGATCGCTGCGATCCAGGGCCAGGAGCATCTTGCGCAGCGCCTGCTCGCGACTCGCCTCGTCCTCGGCCGCCATGGCATTCTCGCTGTGGATGCGCAGCACCGCCAGCGGGGTGCGCAGCTCGTGGGCCGCCTCGTTGGTGAACTGTTTCTCCCGCTCCAGGGTGTCCGCCAGGGCGTGCATCAGCCGGTTGATCTCCCCCACCAGGGGCGTCAGCTCCTCGGCCTTGATGGCCAGGTTGAGGGGACTCAGGTTGGCGGGGTGGCGCTCGCCGATGGCCTGGGCCAGCTGGTGCAGCGGGGCCAGGCCACGGGTGATCAGCCACCACAGCAGGCCGAGCAGGAAGGGCAAGGTGATGAAGAGCGGCAGCATGGTGAGGGTGGCCATCTTGCTTGCCAGCTCCCCCCGCTCGTCGTCCCGCTCCGCCACGATGAGCCAGGTCTGCTCGTCCTTGTTGTAGAGGGTGAAGGTGCGCCAGTCGTGGCCGTCGCGGTGCACGGCGCCAAAACCCAGTTCCGGCTTGCCGAACAGCTGGCGCGGGGCGCTGGGGGAGCGCAGCAGTATGTTGCCCTCCTCATCCGTCATCTGGAAGGTGAGGTTGCGCTCGAACTCGTGGCCATAGGGGGTGAACTCGTTGTCCTCCCCGATCTGGCCGAAGCCGCTCGGCTCCTGGTGGGGGGCGTTCGGCTCGGCCTGCTCCCACTCCTGGTAGATGGCGCCGTTGCTCGGCAGATCGCCGCTCTGCTGCAGATAGCGGTTGAGCAGCTGGTTGGTGATGCGGGCGGACTGGGCCAGGCGGGCATCGAACAGCTCCTCCATCTCGTGGTTGGCCTCCAGATAGCCGATGAGGCCGCTGACGGCGAGGCTGACGCTGACCAGGGCCAGGATGCCGGAGAGCAGGAAGCGGCGGATGGAGCGGACGCGACTCATGGTGCCAGGGCTCCCTTGCCAGCCTGGCTGTCGAGCTGGGGCACTATGTAGCCGACCCCGCGTATGTTGCGGATGAGCTCGGGGAAAAACTTCTTGCGCAGGTGGTGGATGTGCACCTCCACCGCATTGCTCTCGGCCCCCTCGTCCCAGCCGTAGAGGCTCTGCTGCAGCTGGTCGCGGCTGAGCACCCGGCCGCTCTGGGTGATGAGCTCTTGCAACAGCTTGTACTCGTGGGGCGTGAGCTTGACCGGCTCCCCCCGGTAGGTGACCTGCTGGGAGGCCGGGTAGAGCTGTAGCTCCCCGTACTCCAGCACCGCCTGGGCCTGCCCTTTGCTGCGGCGCACCAGGGCGCGCAGGCGGGCGTTGAGCTCCTGCAGGGCGAAGGGCTTGACCATGTAATCGTCGGAGCCCGCGTCCAGCCCCAGCACCCGGTCGTCCAGGGCATCCCGGGCGGTGAGGATGAGCACCGGCAGGCTCTGCCCTTCCCGGCGCAGCTTGCGCAGCAGGCTGATGCCGTCGATGTCGGGCAGGTTGAGGTCCAGAATGAGGGCGGCGAACTCCTCGCTCTTGAGCGCCGACAGGGCGGGCAGCCCCTGTTGCAGCCAGTCCACCGTGTAGCCGCTGCTGCGCAGTGCATCCACCATGCCGTCCCCCAGCATCACATCATCTTCCACCAACAGGATCCGCATTCTCTTCTCCCCTCAAACGGCACTGCCCACCAGTATGCAAGCTGGTGGGCTGAGTTTAAATAGCGCACTGTTCTGCCTGTATTTACAGCTTGGCGAGACGCTCGCGGATCTCCTGTCTGCGGCCCTCGTCCGCCACCTCGCGACCAGGGCGGGCCGGGGCGGCCAGGGCCTTGTCCAGATAGACCTTCGCCTGTGCCTTGTAACCCTGATCCAGCAGGAAGTCGCCGTAGAAGAAGTTGGGGTCGATGCCGGTGGGATTGATGGCCAGCGCCTGCTTGAGCAGCTTCTCCGCCTTCTCGTCGTCACCAAAGCCCACCGGCCAGCCCGGTACCTGGTAGTAGAGGGAGCCCAGGCTGGTGTAGGCCGAGCCTTCCAGCGCCTTGGGATCCTGCTTGATGGCGATCTCGAGCTTGGCCTTTGCCTCCTTCACCAGGCCAAGGGCGCCGAGGCCGCCCTTGGCCCCCGCCCAGGTGCTCTTGACGATGGCGGACCAGATCAGCAGATCGGTGCGAAATGCCTCCTTGGCGCTCGCCTCATCGGCCTTGGCACTCAGGCTCTCCAGGCAGCTCTCCTTGGCTTTTCCGGTCTGCTGGTACTGGCAGTGGGCCCACTCCTGCTGAATGGTGGGCAGGGCATTGGCGGCCTGGGCCAGACCGCTTGCCAGCAGGCCTCCCAGGGCGAGCAACAGGGGGCCGTGACCAAATCGGGGACGGAAAGTGGCGTGCTTCATCTCAATGTTCCTTCTCGTTTGTCGCACAGGCGGGATCGCTCCTGTGATCGGGGGCAGGGGAGGCGGTGCGGCGGGCGTGGCGCTCGATGATCGGGCGCTGCTTGGCCAGGGCCATGTCCACCAAGGCGGGCAGCAGGCCGTTGAGCCGCACAAAGAGCTTTTCCGGCCAGCCGAGCCAGCGGCGGCGTGTCTCGTTGCACAGGGCGATGACGGCCTCCTCGGCCACGTCCTGTGGGCTGTCGGTCCGGGTGCCGAGCTCGGCATTCATGGCATAGGCCGCCTCGGAGTTGAGGTGGGTGCGGGTGGCGCGGGGGGCAAAGTGCAGCACCTTGATGCCGGTTCCCTCCAGCTCCCGCCCCAGGGACTCGCTGAAGCCGCGCATGGCGAACTTGCTGGCGCAATAGACGCTGTAGCCGGCAAAACCGATGGCCCCGAGGCTGGAGCCGATGTTCATGATGATGGCGGGCTTGCGCAGCCGGGGCAGCAGGGCCCGGGTGAGCTGGATGGGGGCCTCGACGTTGAGCAGCAACTGGCGTGTCACCTGCTCGCTGCTCTGATCCTCCAGCCAGGCGAACTGGTTGCAGCCCGCACTGTTGATGAGCACGTCCAGCCCCTCGTCCAGGGCCGGATGTTGCAGCAGCTGCGCCCGCTCATGGGGAGAGCCGAGATCGGCCGTCACCGTCTGGTGGCGATCCGGATGAGGCAGCTCCCGGCGCAGGCGCTCCAGGGCGCTGGCCCGACGACCGTGCAGCAGCAGATGGGCACCCTGGGCCGCCAGTTCATGGGCCAGGGCTTCACCAATGCCGCCACTGGCGCCAGTCAGCAGTATGCGTTTGCCTTCAAGCTTCATTGGCAGGATCCCGTGAGCTGATAGAGCATGTCGCCATAGAGGCGGTAGACCACCTTGGCGGCGTGAATGATGGCGGCCTGATCGGCGGCATCTTCCACCCGGTTCATCAGGGATTCGAAGAATTTGAGGTGCTCCTGGTCCAGGGCCCCGTGGGAGCTCAGGTAGCTCATGGCCTGGGGCGGCAGACCCAGGCCGCTCTTGAGCTGGTCGGCGACGGTCAGGGCGATGGCGACGCTGGTGCCTTCCAGCACCTGCACCATGCCGAAGAAGCCCATGGGGTTGCCGCGCTGGATCTGATCGTAGAGGAAGGCCACCATCAGCTCGATGGGCAGGCCCGGCTGGCCGTGGCGCACCGCCTCGGCATCACCGCCGCAGGCACGGATGTCGTTCAGGATCCACTCCTGATGGCCGTACTCTTCGTCGATGTACTCCCTGATGGCGCCACGCACCCATTCGTACTCCTGCCCCAGCTTGCCGCCGGTGGCCATCAGGAGCGGCACCGTGTGGCGCACGTGGTAGTAGGCCTGTGCCAGGAAGGCGAGGTAGGTGTCACGGCTGATGTCGCCGCGGCGGCAGACCTCGATGATGGGGGCGTTGAACAGGCGTTCGCGCTCGCAGGCGGTGGCTTGTTGCAGGGTCTGGTAGAAGCTCATGAGGTCTCTCCTGTGAGGCATTGGCTGATCTGCCGGGAAAAATGGTGATAAATCTCGTTGCGACGGGGGCGCCCGTTGGCCGTCAGCAGGCCGGGGAGCTGATCCAGGGCGACCGGCAACCAGTGATGGATGCGGGCGTAATCGGGCAACTGCTGGTTGAGCCGGGCAATCTGCTCTGGCAATTGGGACTGGCTGCCCGGCAGCGGCTGGATAAGGGCCACGTTGGCGGGCTGACCGTCACCGAAGATGACGATGCGGGCGATGGCCGGGCAGAGCTGGGCCTGGGCTTCCACCCACTCCGGGGAGAAGTTGCGGCCAAAGGCGGTGATCTGCACGTTCTTCTTGCGCCCCGTGATGTGCAGGTAGCCCTCCTCGTCGATCCGACCCAGATCCCCTGTGGCGATCTGGCTGCCCGTCTCGCCCTCTTCCCCCAGGTAGCCCAGCATGGCGCTGCCGCTGACCATGACTTCACCGTCTGCGGCGATCGTCACCTGGCAGTGGGGCAGAGGCAGGCCGACGCTGCCGGGACGATCCCCGTGGGGGCCGTTCAGGGCGACCACGGAGCCGCATTCGGAGAGACCGTATCCCTCGTAGACCGGCAGCCCCGCCGCACGGGCGTGAGCGATGAGTTCGGGGGCGACCTTGCCGCCGCCCACGGCGACGAAGCGCAGAGTGCCGAGCTGTGTCGCCAGGGCAGGGGTATTGAGGCACAGGGCCAGCAGCAGGCGCAGCAACTCGGGTACCAGCACCAGGCTGTGGCTGGGCCAGCGCAGCAGTGCATGGGCCAGGGCCGCAGGATCCAGCTTGCTGGAGCCCGAGAAGCCGAGTTCCCCCAGGGAAGGGATGCGGCTGCAGGCGCCGGTCAGCAGCGGTACATACAAGCCGGTCAGGTTCTCCAGCAAGGTGGTGAGGGGCAGCAGGGTCAGGTGTTTCTCAACCCGGGCAGGGGCCACCCGCAGGGCAAGGGATCCGCAGACCGCCGTCATCTGTTCCAGCGACAGGCAGACGCCCTTGGGTTGCCCCGTGGTGCCCGAGGTATAGGTGATCTTGGCGGTGCCCGCAGGCAGCTCGGGGAGGCGGGCCGGGAGGCGGCGCCACAGGGGCACGGCCTGCTCATCGGGCCTGCCTGCCATGAGCACGAGGGGCGAGGCGGCCTGCCACCCCTGGTGCTCCGGGCCGACCAGGGCGTCTGCTCCGCTGCTTTCCAGCAGCCACGTCTGCTGCGCCGGACTGAAGAAGTGGGGAACCGGGATGACCACGATGCCGGCCCAGGTGCAGGCGAGATCGATCAGCGCCCAGGGCAGGCCGTTGTCGAGCTGCAGGGCCAGGCGTTCAATGCCGGCCTGTTGCAGGCGGTCGGCCAGCTGCTGGATCTGCTGCCACAGGGTCTGGTAGTCCAGCGCCCCCTGGCTGCCTTGCAGGGCCGGCTGGTGCGGTGTCTGGCTGGCGTGGCGGGCGATGGCGTCGAACAGGCTCATTGAGCGCACCTCATGTGATGGTCGAGACAGTGCTGGCTGAACAGGGTGGGCATGGTTTCCAGCAGGTTGAGCAGCAGGCTGTTCTGGGCCAGCACCTCGCGTCCCTGATTGATGTCGCCCACCATCACCCTGGGCTGGCAGCGGTAGTATTCCCCCCAGGCGCTGGCGTCGTCCCCCACCTGGTGAGCCTGGGCGGGGGCCAGCTCCACCGGGTTGAGGCGCAGACGGGTAAAGCTGTTGCGCAGTTTGGCGGTGCCGGTGAAGACCACGTAGTCGAGGGCGTTGTCGCACAGCAGCCGGCAGAGGGCGGCAAACATCAGGCGGGCATTGCCCGGCTGGCTGCAGGCAAAGTTGCCCACCTCTATGATGCGGTTGCGGGCCGGGCGCACCCCGAGGCAGGTCTCGATGGCGGCCTCCACGGGTTGCTCCAGATACTGTTCCAGATAGAGGCGCTCACCGCTGGCCTGCTTGAGCCCACAGGCCCCGACCAGCACGCCGTCGGCCCTGTAGAGCCCGAGCAGGCAGGGGAGAAAGTGGGGAATGCGGGCGTTGAACTCCAGGGTGTAGGCCGACTGGATATAGGTCTGCAGCGCCATGACCTGCTGCGGGGACTCGGCCAGGATCAACCTGTAGGGGGCTTGGATCTCTGTGGTCATGGTTGGCTCCTTCTTTTGCGATGGGTTGAGAGTAAAAGGGCAAACTTAAGAAACCCTTAAGGCATGAAAAAAGAGGCGAACGGGAGAGGGAGGCCGCACCGACCATGGGCACACAGACAAAACAGTTGCCAGCGGCGGGCGTGGCAGGCACTCTGCCCCGCTGTCGCCACCCGAGGAGTCCCCATGTCATCCCCAGTTCGCTGTCCCCTCTGCTCATCCAGCCAACACTACCCCCTGCCGGTGGCAGGCAAGGGCTATCACCGCTGTCTGGCGTGCGAGCTGGTCTGGCTGGACGAGGCGGACCACCTGGACGAGGCGGCCGAAAAGGCGGTCTATGACGGGCACGACAACCGGGTGGACGATCTCGGTTATCGGCGCTTTCTGATGCGCGCGTTCGGGGAGGTGCTGGCGCGGGTGTCGCCCCCGGCCAGCGGCCTCGACTTCGGCTGCGGCCCGGGCCCGGCGCTGGTCGCCATGGGGCGGGAGGCGGGCTATGAGATGGCGGGCTACGACAAGTTCTATGCCGATGAGCCAGAGCTGCTGACGAGACAGTATGACTTTATCACCAGCACCGAGGTGGTGGAGCACCTCGCCGAGCCACGCGCCGTGCTGGACGGGCTCTGGGCCCGCCTCCACCCCGGCGGTGTGCTGGTTCTGCAGACCCAGCGGGTGCTCGGGGACGAGCGCTTCAAGACCTGGCGCTACCGCCACGACCCGACCCACATCGTCTTCTTTGCCGAGGCGTCGTTTCGCGCCTTGGCCGCGTGCTGGCAAGCAGAAGTCGAATTTCCCCATGCCGATGTGGCGGTCTTCACCAAACCCTGAGCGGGGCGTTTTCATTTGGTCATGAGTTGGGCATGCTGGTGGTTTGAATCCCAGGAACGGATGCCCCCATCGTCATGTCGACTCCCCACCTCTCACTGCAAGACGCCCGCCACCTGCAGCTCGCGGCCCAGGGGCTGCTGACGCCCCCCAGGCGCAAGGCGAGTCAGGCCGACGTGCTGGCCTGCATCCGCCGCATGGCGCTGCTGCAGATAGACACCATCTCGGTGGTGGCCCGCAGTCCCTATCTGGTGCTGTTCAGCCGCCTCGGCCAGTATGACCCCCGCTGGCTGGAGCAGCTGCTGGCCGGGGGCGACATCTTCGAGTACTGGGCCCACGAGGCCTGCTTC
The DNA here is from genome assembly GCF_017939245.1 of Aeromonas sp. PrichA-15. Lineage (NCBI taxonomy): Bacteria > Pseudomonadati > Pseudomonadota > Gammaproteobacteria > Aeromonadales > Aeromonadaceae > Aeromonas > Aeromonas sp. PrichA-15. The sequence continues at coordinate 7,860 of NZ_JAGKRH010000056.1, forward strand.
GTCCCCCGGGAGGATTACCGGCTGCTGCGCCACCGCATGCTGGATCCCGCCGCCATGGGGTGGAAGTTCTCGGCACAGTGGCTCAAGACCCACGGCGGCGAGATAGAGCAGATCGTGGCGCGCATCCGCGAGGAGGGGCCGGTGCGGGCGGCGGACTTCGAGCGCAAGGGGGGCAAGGGCAACGGCTGGTGGGACTGGAAGCCCGAAAAGCGCCACCTGGAGGTGCTGTTTACCGCAGGTCAGCTGATGGTGCGCGAACGGCGCAATTTCCAGCGGGTCTACGATCTCGCCGAGCGGGTCATGCCGGAGTGGAATGACGAGCGGGATCTGCCGAGTCCTGATCTCGCCCGGCGGGACATGGTGCGAGCCAGTTGCCGGGCGCTGGGGCTGGTCAAGACCGGCTGGGTGGCGGATTACTATCGCCTTAAACGGGGGAAATACGACGCCCTGCTCCACCAGCTGGCGGACGAGGGGGAGCTGTTGCCGGTTCGAGTGGAGGGGTGGCAGCACGGAGCCTTCGTTCACGCCTCCCTGGCCGATGAACTGGTCCGAGCCCAGGCGGGCTCCCTCAAGGCGAGCCACACCGCCGTGCTCTCGCCCTTTGACCCGCTGGTGTGGGATCGCAAGCGGGCCAGCGAGTTGTTTGGCTTTGACTATCGCATCGAGTGCTATACCCCGGCCCCCAAGCGCCAGTACGGTTATTTCGTGCTGCCGTTGCTGCCGTTGCTGCATCGCGGCAAGCTGGTGGGCAGGATGGACGCCAAGGCCCATCGCAAGGAGGGGGTGTTTGAGGTCAAGAGCCTCTATCTGGAAGACGGGGTCAGGGTGACCCGGACCCTGGCCCAGGATCTGGGCAAGGCCATCCAGAAGCTGGCGGAGTGGCACCAGACCCCGCTGCTGCGTTATGGCAACGTTCCTGCGCCCTTGCTGGCTCAATGGCAGGAGGTGGCACGCTGAGGAAGGACGCCTACCCTCGCATCAAGCCGGGCAGCACCAGCGCAACGGCCGCGGTGATGCGCTCGCGAATGTCGCTACCCGGCGCCAGCAAGCCGAGCGCCATCTGGCGCAGCGGCTCCGCCATGGTCATCGCCAGCAACAGATCGCTGGTCTGGGCGGTGTCCAGCTCCCGAAGCCAGCCCAGTTGCTGCTGGCGCTGTAGCCACGCCGCCAGCGTCGCCCTGCCGCGGGCAATACCGTTCTCCTGATAGGCCGCCAGCAGGGCATCCCGCCCCGCGAACTCATGTTGCAGCAGCCGGAACATGCCCACCGCCGGTGCGCTCAGCACCTGTCCCGCTATGGCGTGCAAGCCCAGCTCCAGCATCTCCCCCAGGGCGCCTGGATGAGCGGCATCCTGCTCGAAGGCAGGCTGGAAGGTATCGGTCCAGCTGCGCACCGCCTGCGCAACCAGTTCGTCGCGATTGGCGGCGAAGCGGTAGAGGGTCTTCTTGGCAACCCCCGCCTCTTTGGCCACCGCATCCACGGTCGTAGCGCTGTAGCCTCCCTTGAGCAACAAGGTCAGCGTCGCCCCGGCGAGGGCGGCGCGAAGGTCGGCTTCCGGGGTGACCGGACGGCCTCGTGAGCGTGTTTCTTCATCGTTCTGGTGCGACATATGGGCTCCTGGAAAGTATTGACAGACCCAGCATACAGGCATAGCGTAATTTAAGAAACGAACTTCGTTTCCTAAATTTATGGGAGTCATATCATGCATCCTTCTGCCTTGTTTGCCCCCTGGGGCGTCAATGACATCAATGAGTTGCTCAGCCCGCAACCCCTTCGCCTGGAAATGGGTCTGACCCGCAGCACCGACGGCCTGCTGACGGTCGCCATCCGCACCGATCTGCACGGCTGCAAGGGGCGCATGCTGGATTGGTGGTTCACCTTCTTCGAGACGACCCAGCACATCAGGTGGTGGCACCCCCACGATCATGTCGAGCACCGGGGCTGGGATCATCACTGGAAAAAAGGTGAGCGTTATGTGGGAGCCAGCATAGAGGCGGTGGAGTGGCTTGCCGAGCTGCCGCCGGTGGCGGCCCGCCTCAAGTTCCACGGCGCCGAAGAGGTGTTCGCCCCGCAATCGCTACAGGAGGCGCGGGAGACGCAGGCTCTCTCTGCCGCCATCTGCGCCCGTATCGGCTTTGGCGATGAGGTGGCGCTGGATGAGCAGGGGGCGCCGCTGGATGGCGAGATGCTGCACCTGGCGCGTGATACCCCATACGGCTGTGTGCTGCGCAGCCGCTTCCTGCTGGGCAAGGCCTGCAGGAAGCGGCTTGACGAGGTGCCGGACGAGATAGGTTTCAACCTGATGCGCCACTGCTACAGCGAGTTCAGTTATCTGGCGCAGTTTCTGCCGTCGCTCTACTACGCGGAAAACGACCGTGAACCGGCACCGCGACTCTGGTGACGGATGCCGAACGAGCGCGCAGGCCAGCTGCCGGGTGGAGATGAGCCGCGGAAGATGGTCATAAAAAAACCGGGCACTGGGCCCGGTGTGTTATGCAGTCAGGATGTGCTTACTGGAGCACCAGCACCATCAGCAGGCCGACGGTGATGGCGGACACCAGGAAGGCGAAGCCATAGAACACATAGTGGTGCAGCTTGGTGGTGTGGATCCCCAAGTCATGCAGGCCGTGGTAGATGCGGTGCATGCCGTGCCAGACGGGCAGGGCGATGATCACCAGCAGGATGCAGGCACCCCACCAGGAGCTGGCGAATGCCAGCACGCGCTCGTAGCTCATGGTCTCCACGTCCATGATGCCCATGGGCACCAGCAGACCTGTGATGAGGACAATGACCGGCAGCAGCATGGCAACCACCATGCCACCCGCACCAAACAGACCCCAGTAAATTGGCTCGTCAGAACGTCTCATATTTTTTCCTCAAATCATGATTGAGTGATCGTGGCCAACGTTTCTGAGTGAGAGCCCGGTACCAAACAGACACCAATAACCGGGTTCGTCAGAACGTCTTATGGTTTTCTCCTCAGGCCACGATGATCAGGACAAGCAGGGATACCGCCGCCAGCGCCACATACTGGGCGATGACGATCGGCTTCTCCGGCACCAGGTCTTCGCCACGGAAGATGCGCATGGCTTTCGGTGCCAGGGCGAACCAGGTCTTGGCGTGGAACAGGCAGGCTGCCAGGGCGATGACGTGGAACAGGATGGCAATGGGGCTCTGCAGGGATTCCAGCCAGCCGTTGAATGCCTCCTGACCCTGTACCAGGCGCAGCAGACCCCACATCAGCACGACGGCGTAGATGGAGACGAAGATGCTGGTGCCTTCGCGGATCATGTAACCGGTGTAGAAGGCATTCTTCAGCCACCAGTCTTTTTTCATCTCGCGCACGTAAGGCTTACGTTTGCTCTCTGTGTTGTTCATGGTCTCACTCCTGGTCTCAATCCGGCTTGAACATGGCGATCATGTAGTCCTTGGCGCTCTCGACCTTGCCAAGCTGGATGGCGGCGGCCGGATCCACGCCTTTCGGGCACACTTCGGAGCAGTAGCCCACGAAGGTGCAACCCCAGACGCCCTCGTCCTGGCTGATGATCTTCATCCGCTCCCTGGACGCGCTGTCGCGGTTGTCGGCGTTGTAGCGATAGGCCAGTGCCAGGGCCGCCGGACCGGTGAACTTCTTGTTGATGCCATATTGCGGGCAGGCCGCGTAGCAAAGACCGCAGTTGATGCACATGGAGAACTGGTGATACTTCGCCATGTCAGCCGGGGTCTGGGTGTACTCGCCATCGCACAGATTGCGCGGCTCGGACGGGATGATGTAGGGCTTGATGCTCTCCAGCTTCTCGATGAAGTCGGACATGTCGACCACCAGATCGCGCTCGATGGGGAAGTTGTTGAGCGGTTCGATAGTCATCTTGCCCGGCAGGTAATCCCGCAGGAAGGTCTTGCAACCGAGTTTCGGAATGCCGTTGACCATCATGCCGCAGGAGCCGCAGATCGCCATCCGGCAGGACCAGCGGAAGCTCAAGGTGGAGTCCAGATGATCCTTGATGTATTGCAGCGCATCCAGCAGGGACATCTCTTTGAGGTAGGGCACCTGGAAGGTCTGCATCCAGGGCTCGTTATCCTGCTCGGGACGGTAGCGCAGGATTTCAATTTCGATCATCTCAGCCATTCTTCTTAGCCTCGTCTTGTTTCTCACCCTCGGAACCGTACACGCGCTTGGCCGGTTGGGATTTAGTGATCTTCACATCGGAATAGTCGATGGTCGGGGCCCCTTCGCCGTTGTAGAAGGAGAGAGTGTGCTTGAGGAAGTTGACGTCATCGCGCTCCTCGTAACCGTCCAGACGCTGGTGGGAACCGCGGGACTCTTTGCGGTTGATGGCGGAGTGCGCCATGGCTTCCGCCACGTCCAGCATGTAGCCCAGCTCGATGGCGTACAGCAGGTCGGTGTTGAAGACCGAGGACTTGTCGTTGATCTTGATCTTCTTGTAGCGGGCTTTCAGCTCGTTGATCTTGTCGATGGTGCCCTGCATCAGCTCTTCGGTACGGTAGATACCGACACCGGCTTCCATGGACATGCCCAGTTCGTTGCGGATATCCGCCGGGTTTTCGGTGCCGTCGATGTCCAGCAGGGAGAGGTGCTGCTTGATGAGCGCCTCGGCCTTGGCGACCAGCGCCTGGGTGTTGCCGTGTTGCTGGGTGGCGGCAAACTCGGCTGCCTGCTCACCGGCCACCTTGCCAAAGACCACGATCTCGGACAGGGAGTTGGAACCCAGACGGTTGGCGCCGTGCAGACCGACGGAGGCACATTCGCCAGCGGCATAGAGACCGGCCAGACGAGTGGCGCACTTGCCGTCGGTTTCGATGCCACCCATGGTGTAGTGGGCGGTCGGACGTACCGGAATCGGCTCTTTGACCGGATCCACACCCACATAGGCCTTGGCCAGTTCGCAGATGAAGGGCAGACGCTCTTTCAGGTACTTCTCGCCAAGGTGGCGCAGGTCGAGGTGAACCACGTCGCCCATGGGGCCCTGGATCACGCGGCCTTTTTGCTGCTCCTGCCAGAAGGCCTGGGAGAGACGGTCGCGCGGACCCAGCTCCATGTGCTTGTTCTTTGGCTGGCCGACCGGAGTTTCCGGGCCCAGACCGTAATCTTGCAGGTAGCGATAGCCATCCTTGTTGAGCAGGATGCCACCCTCACCACGACAACCTTCGGTCATCAGGATGCCGGTGCCCGGCAGACCGGTCGGGTGATACTGGACGAACTCCATGTCCCGCAGCGGTACGCCGTGGCGGTAGGCCAGGGCCATGCCGTCACCGGTGACGATGCCACCGTTGGTGTTGTAGCGATAGACACGACCAGCGCCGCCGGTGGCCAGCACCACGGACTTGGCCTGGATGAAGCGGGTGATGCCGTTCTGGATGTCAAAGGTGACGACACCCTGGACGCGGCCATCTTCCACGATGAGATCCAGACAGAAGTGCTCGTCGAAGCGCTTGATGGTCGGGTACTTGATGGAGGTCTGGAACAGGGTGTGCAGGATGTGGAAGCCGGACTTGTCGGCGGCGAACCAGGTGCGGGGGATCTTCATCCCGCCGAAACGGCGCACGTTGGCCTTGCCGTCCGGTTTGCGGCTCCAGGGGCAACCCCAGTGCTCCAGCTGGATCATCTCGTTGGTGGCGTTGTTGACGAAGTATTCGACTACGTCCTGCTCACACAACCAGTCACCACCGGAGACGGTGTCGTTGAAGTGGTTTTCCAGGGAGTCGTCATCACGGACGACGCCTGCGGCGCCACCTTCGGCGGCCACTGTGTGGCTGCGCATCGGATAGACCTTGGAAATCAGGGCGATTTCCAGCTCCGGGTGGGCTTCTGCAATGGCGATTGCGGCACGCAGGCCACCGCCACCGGCACCGATGATGGCAACATCGGTCTTGATAATATCCACATCTGCCTCCTTAGGGATAGATTTGCTGGGCACGATTTTGCTCTATGAAAAAAATTCAGGCTTGATGCAAGTCAAACTGCTTTGTTTTAGTGCTTGGCAACGGTGATTTTTATTACAACCACCCCATTCCTTGGATGAAAATGCCGTCATTATCGCCATCCATCAGTGATCTGGATCAGCCGTACTCGCTACTCTGGTGATTTTAACTCCAAGATTATACGTAGTTTTCTTTCAAAAAAATGAGAAATACCTCTCTTTTTGGGTATTACCCATAAAGTTTTTAAGTTTTTTATCAAAACAGTTTAATGATAACTATTATCACGATGACATATCGATATTAGGCATCAAAAAAGTAATGCGAATATAGCCATGACAGACTGGGCCCGTCTCCCACACATCGGTAAAAGGAGATGTCGATCACAGGGTTGAGGGTCTCGAAAGGGGATTATAACCGTTGAAACAAAAAGGGTTTATAAAAAAGGGGCCTGAACGGCCCCTTTCTTCCCATGGTCGATCAGATGCGGAACATGCCGACCTGATTATTCAATTCACCTGAAATATTTTTAAGCTGGGCCGACAGATTGCGGGAGCTGTCCGCATCCACTGCCAGCTCGTCCGAGACATCCTTGACCGCCTGGATGTTGCGGCTCACTTCGTCGGTGACGGCACGCTGTTCCTCGGCGGCGCTGGAGATCTGGGTCGCCATGTCGGAGATCTGGTTGATGGAGGTGGTGATCTGCTCCAGCGCCTGGGTCGCATCGTTGGCATCTTCCACGCTGTTCTGGGCCAGCAACTGACCCTCGTGCATGGTACTGACGGCGCCCTGGGTGTTGCGCTGCAGGGTCTCGATCATGCTGCGGATCTCGACGGTGGAGCTGTGGGTGCGCTGGGAAAGCACCCGCACCTCGTCGGCCACCACGGCAAAGCCGCGTCCCTGCTCGCCAGCCCGGGCGGCCTCGATGGCGGCGTTGAGCGCCAGCAGGTTGGTCTGCTCGGCGATGCCCTGGATGGTGGAGAGGATGGTGTTGATCTCCTGGGCGTTCTTCTCCAGTTCCTGAATGATGCCGGAGGCCTGCTTGACCTGGGTGGCGAGATCCGTGATGGAGCGCTGGTTGCGGGCAATCACCTGCTTGCCGTGCTCGCAACTGCTGGAGGAGCTGCGGGCCGCTTCCGCGGTCTGCTCGGCGTTGCTGGCCACTTCGACGGCGGTGGCGGACATCTCGTGCACTGCGGTCGCAATCTGGGAGATCTCGTTTTGCTGGCGGGCCAGCCCCTGGTTGGATTTCTCCGCCATGTCGTGGGAAGACCTGGCCTGCTGGTTGAGCTGGGTGGAGGAGTTGGAGATGTCCTGCACCATGACGTGGATGCGCTCGATGAAGGTGTTGACGTGCTTGGCGACGGTACCGACCTCGTCTTCACGCTCGATCTTGATGCGACGGGTGAGATCGCCGTTGCCGCGGGAGAGATCGGCAATCGCCTCGCCCAGGGTTTTCAGCGGCGCCAGGGAGCCGTTGATGGCGACATAGGAGAAGCCCGCCACGATGAGGATGGTCAGCAATCCCTGAATGAGGGCGGAGGTGACCATGCGGGAGACGGACTGGTAGGCGACCGCTTCGTCCACCACGATGCCGAAATACCAGTTGGTGTTGGGGATCTCGGTGAGGTCGAACACGCTCGCCTTGCCGCTGATATCCATCTCGGAGATGGTGTTGTCATGGGCCAGCTCGTTGACCTTGGCTGCCGTCAGTTCCGGGGAGATGGCGGTGGCGGGTTTGAGGGTCAGATCCTTGTCCGGGTGGGCGATGATGGTGCCGTTGCTGTCCACCAGAATGGCATAGGTGCCTTCCGAGTTCATGGCGAGCACGTCTTTCACCAGACCGTCGATGGAGACGTCACCGGCGATGACGCCGTCGGTGTTGCCGCGACTGAAGGGCTCGGCGATGGTGATGATGAGCTGGCCGGTGGTGATGTCGGCATAAGGGGCCGTGATGGCGAGCTTGCCGGCGGCCATGGCGTCCTTGTACCAGGGGCGCTGGCGCGGATCATAGCCGGCCGGCAGATCGGTCGGCTTGCTCTGGATCATCCGGCCATCCTTGGTGCCCACGTAGACGAGATCGAAGTTGCCCGCATTCATGGACTGGGCCAGGTGGCTGAGGGGCTCGTCTTCCTTGGCGAAGGCTTCCTTGGTGGCGGTGACGAGATTGATGCGGGCGTCGAGCCAGCGGGAGATCCCCTTGACGTTGGCGACCGAGCTGTCGTCGATGAAGCTCCAGATCAGCCGCTGGGTTTCACTGCGCAACTGGGAGGTGTTGTACCAGACCTGCAGGCCGGTGATGACCAGAATGATGGCCCCGATGGAGAGGACCAGCTTGTTCTTGATGGATAGGTTCATGTTTACATCCTTGTGAGCGTCAGTCAGAGATCCATGGTGTTTGTTATTGTTATGAGCCAACTCCGTATCGGCTGGCTATGGAGTTTATGTATCCCGGTGCACCGCATTTTTTCAATTCTTTTCACCTCCTTGTGGCATGCCAGGCCGCGCCGATACTCAGCTGAATCGATCTGGCCGGTTGGTGAAGATGCCATCGACACCCATGCTGGCGAGGGCGCTCCCATCACTCACTTCGTCGACCGTGTAGACCAGGATCTTGAGCCCCCGGCGATGGGCATCCGCCACCAGGGTCTCGTCGACGAAATCCACGTCGCAGTTCAGTGACCAGGCCCCCAGCGTCTCGGCAAAGGCGGCGCCGTCGAGGGGCAGGCTGGCCGTGAGGGCGCCGATCCTGATTTCCGGTCGCAGTCCCTTGAAGCGTAACAGCTCGGGATGATGAAAGGAGGAAACGATCCAGTGCGCCTGGGTAAAGCCAAGCTCGGCCTCGGCCCGCCTGGTCAGGGCGGCCACCGGCTCGGCGGTGTGGGCGCCCTTGAGCTCGATGTGCAGTTCGCAGCGCCCCGCCACCAGTGCCATCACCTGCCACAGAGTCGGGATCCGCTCCCCGTCCCCCGCATCCAGGCTCGCCAGGTACTCCCGGGATTGCCCGGTCAGCACACCCTGGCCGTTGGTGCAGCGCTCCAGCCGCCGGTCGTGGAAGACCCAGAGCTCTCCGTCGGCCCACTGCACGTCCAGCTCTATGGCTTTGGCACCCAGATCCAGCGCCAGGCTCATCGCCTTGAGGGTATTCTCCGGGGCCAGGCCGCTGGCACCGCGATGGGCAATGATCTGCATGATGGCTCCTGTTGTCGTCTTTGGGGGATGGTGATAACCCCACCCCGGCCCTCCCCTTCACAAGGGGAGGGGGCCCATCAGCCCCGGCTCATCCGGATGTCGATCTGCTGATGTGGCAGATGCATGCCGACCTGGCCGAGTTTCTCCAGGATCAGGGAATGTACCTCGTGCGTAATGGGCATCCGGTGATCCATGTTGTTGACGTAGAGCCGGATCTCGTAGATGAGGGCCGAGTCGGTGAACTCGATGAGGAACACCTCCGGGGCGGGCGTATCCAGCACCAGGGTGGATTCGCGCACGCTCTGCTCCAGCAGTTGCTGTACCTGCTTGGGATTCTGGGTCAGGCCGATCCGAATGCGCAAGCGGACCCGGGTGATGGCATCGGACAGGGACCAGTTGATGAACTGCTCGGTGATGAAGGCCTTGTTGGGGACGATGATCTCCTTCCTGTCCCAGTCCACTATGGTGGTGGCGCGGGTCTTGATCTTGGTGACGGTGCCGGTGAGATCCCGGATGGTGACGGTGTCACCCAGGCGGATCGGTTTTTCGAACAGGATGATGAGGCCGGAGACGAAGTTGGCGAAGATCTCCTGCAAGCCGAAGCCCAGCCCCACAGAGAGTGCCGCCACCAGCCACTGGGTCTTGGACCAGTCGATGCCGAGCATGGAGAAGCCGGTGAGGGCGCCAATCAGCAGTACCAGGTACTTGCTCACCGTGGTGAGGGCGAAGCCGGTGCCGGGGGAGAGGCTCAGGTGCTGGAGCAGGGTGAGCTCCATCAACCCGGGCAGGTTGCGGGCGGTGACCACCGTCAGGATGAAGGCGAAGACGGTCAGCATCAGATCCTGCAGGGTGATGGCGGAGAGCTGCTCGATGCCGGCCACCTTGCTGCTCACCTGCCACACCTCGATGCTGCTGAGGAAGCTGAATGCCGAGTTGAGATCCGACCATTGCACCACCACCAGCATGGTGAAGCCCAGCATCAGCAGGGTGCGCACCAGGCCGAGGGACTGGGCGCTGATGGTATCCAGATCCAGCTCGGGCTCCTCCACCACATCGGGGATCTCGGAGCTGAGATCGTCCTCTTCCCGCTCCCGCTGCGCCAGGATCTCGGCCCGCTTCTGCTTGGCGCGATCGAAGGCGAGTCGGCGGCGCTGGATCAGCATCCAGCGGTGGGCCAGATAGTAGACGAGCAGGCAGCCGAGCCCCGCCAGCAGGCTCAGCTCCAGCTGGCGCAGCAGGGTGCGGGAGGTGTAGAAGTAGCCGAACAGGGCGCCCAGCACCGCCAGCAGCGGGGCCAGCATCAGGCTGTTCCAGATGAAGTGGTGCAGCAGATGGGGCTTGGTCATGTCTGCCTGACCCCAGGTGAGGGGCAGTTTTTCCCGGTTGAGGCGGGCAAAGAAGAGCAGCAGCCAGAGGGCCCCGATGATGAAGGCGAGGCGTCCCAGGGAGTCGTAGAAGGCGTGCTCCTGATAGCTGCTCGCCATGCCCTGCACGAAGAAGCTCGGGATCAGCACCAGCAGCAGGGTACGAAATTGTCCCCATACTCGCTGCACCCGCTCCTTCTGCCAGCGGAAGTGGAGGATGAGGATCCCCTTCTCCAGGGTGAGGTGGCGCGCCACCAGCAGGGCCAGCAGCAGGAACCAGATTTCACCCAGGCCCCGGGCCACCGCCACCGCGAAGGGATATTGCCAGGCGCCGTCCAGCAGGCCGTGCACCATGAGCACCATGGCGGGCAGCGGCAGGGCGGCGAGCACGGAGCGCACCAGCAACCGGCTGGTGAGGCTGAACTTGTCCTGGGTTACCTTGCCGATGCGCGGGGCAATGTACTGGCTGTATTGAATGAGGTGGCGGGCCAGTTTCAGCCAGCACCAGGCCAGCCCCAGCAGCCCGAGGCCAGCCAGGGTCAGGCTCAGGGGGTTGTTCTCGGCGATGGCCCTGGGCAGTTGCAGCCAGTTGGCCGGGTTGAAGGCAAGGCCGAGGGCGGCCGGGACGCCGAGCAGCACCGCCGGGCTCAGGGGGCGCACGTCCGGCATCCAGAACAGATGGCTAGCACTGAGTTCGCGGATCTCGTCGATCTTGCTGTTCTGGCGGCTGTAGAGCAGCTTGAGGCGGGTCTGCTCCTGAATGAGGGTGTCGGAGGCATCGTTGAGCCGGGTCAGCAGTTGCCGCCTCGCCTTGAGCAGGTTGTCCAGCACGGCGCGCTGGGCCCTGTCCAGGGTGATGCCGTCTCCACTGAGCAGGCTGTTGCGCAGTTGCACCGGATCCTTCAGGGCATCCTGCTCGGTCTCGTACTGGTATTTGGCCATGCGCGCCTTGACGATGGCGGACTCCAGCCGCTCCAGCGGGAAGTAGGCGGGCAGATCGGCCAGCTTGCTGCGCAGGTTCTCGCCGTAGGCGTTGCTTATCTGCAACCACTCCAGCTGTTCGCGCACCGAATTGACCAGCTCGTTGAGCCCGGAGAGGGAGGTGTCCACCCCCCGTTGCTCGTCCTGCACCCGTTCAATCTGGTCCTCGAGGGCCCCCAGTTGCAGGGAGAGGGCCTGGTTTTGCTGCTGTTGCTCCTGCAAGAGGGGGAGGTCAGAGGTGAGCTGGCGGCGCAGGCGTTCGCTCTCGGCCAGGGCCTGCTCGGTCTTGTCCCGGCGCAGCTGGTTCTGCTGGGCAAGCAGACTGGTCTGCCACTCATCCTCGTCGGTGATGGCGAGGTTGAGCTCCTGCAGCTTGAGCTTGCCCAGATCGTTGCGCTGCTGGGCGGAGAGCTGCTCCAGCTCCAGCATCTGGATCCGGTCGGAGAGGCTCTGTTCCTTGAGTCGGGTGGCCAGTTGCTGGGCCTCCTGCAATCTGTCCGACTCGTTGCTGAAGCTCAGGCGATCGAGCAGGGAGCGGGTCTGGAGCAACTGCTTGCGCAACTCGTCGACCCGCAGGTGATATTCCTGGCCCGTGCTCTCAAGCTGGTTGAGGCTGTCGGTCACCGCCTGACGCTCCTTGCGCAGGTTGAGCTGGCGGTTGCTGCTCAGGCTGATGGCCTGGCGCAGGGCATCCTCCTTGAGGGAGGAGAGGGACGGGCGGGACTGGGGCTGATAGTTGTGCAGCCCCTCCTTGAGACGGGCGGACTCCTTGGGGTAGTCGATGAGGATCTGCTGGTAGGCCTTGCCCTGTTCCCGGTAGCGCTGGGCATCCCGGGCATATTGCAGCGCCTGCTGGTAGCTCTCCCGCAGTTGCTGGTTTTCCGGGGTATCCGTCTTGGGGATGCTTTGCAGCAGCTCCTCTACCTGAGTGATGGCATCATCAGCCTGGACAGCGGAGAAGGGGAACAGGCTGAGACAGAGCATCAGACAGAGCAGGCGTTGCAACATGGCGCACGTTTCCGTTCAGGAGAAGTCGCCCTAGCCTAAAGCAGGGGCCGGGGCGGGTAAAGCCCTCAAGATGAATGATCCACGGCACAAATAACGGGTGATCCGGGTCTTGTTTGGCTATTATTCTGGCCGTTCCCCTTCATTGAGCAATTTATGTCCTCCGTCGATCTGGGCACGGCCCCCCTTTCCCGCCTCTTCTTGCGCTACGTCACCCCCACGGTGGCCGCCATGCTGGTCACCGGCATCTATGTCACCATAGACGGCATCTTCGTCGGCCATATCCTGGGCCAGGACGGGCTGGCCGGCATGATGCTGGCGTACCCCATCTGCGCAGTGCTCTACGCGGTGGGTGCCCTGATCGGCATGGGATCCTCGTCGCTGGCCTCCTTCTATCTGGGCAAGGGGGAGCAGGCCAGGGCGCGCCACATCGTCGGCAATGCCCTGGTGATGGTGCTCATCGCTTCCGCGCTGCTCGCCTTCATTGGCATTCGTTACGGCAAGGCCATGCTTGTCTGGATGGGGGCGCAGGGGGTCATCTTCGACGCAGGCTTCGCCTATCTGCAGTGGTACGCCTGGCTCGGGGTGTTCGCGGTGCTCTCCATGGCCTTTACCGCCCTGCTGCGCAACGACGGGCGACCCGGCCTCACCACCTGGATCCTGGTGGGGGGCGGCGTGCTCAACGTGCTGCTCGACTACCTGCTGATGGCGGTGATCCCCTGGGGGCTGGCGGGGGCGGCCATCGCCACCATGCTCTCCCAGGCGGTCACCGGAGGCCTGTGCCTGTGGCACTTCTTCACCCCCCGCAGCCAGTTGCGCATTCGCTGGGATACCCTGGTGCCCGACTGGCGGCTGATGGGGGAGACATTGCGACTCGGGGTGTCGAGTTTTCTGATGTACCTCTACCTCTCGGTGGTGCTGGCGCTGCACAACAAGGCGCTGCTCTCGGTGGGCACTTCGCTGCACGTGGCCGCCTATGGGGTCATCAGCTACAGCGAGGCCTTCTTCTATCTCATCTTCGAGGGGATCGCCATGGGCATCCAGCCTATCGCCAGCTTCAATGCCGGGGCGGGCAACTGGTCACGAGTGCTGCGGGTACGCAACCTGGCATTGGGAGTGACCATGGCGGTGGCACTGTGCGGGATGATCCCGCTGTATCTGTGGCCAGAGGCAGTGGTTTATCTATTTGCGGGGGACAATGCTGCCCTGTTGCCGGTGGCGACCCTCGGTATCTGGCTCTACTTCTGGGGGCTGCCAATGGAAGGCTTGCTGCTGGTGGGGGCCACCTATTTCCAGGCCATCAACCGGGCCCGCATCGCTTCCCTGCTCACCGGCGGCAAGCTGGTGCTGATCGGCGGTTTCCTGTGGGGCTTCTCCGCCCTGTGGGGAGTGGCCGGTGTCTGGCTGGCGCTGCCCACTTGCAGCACTCTGCTGGTCCTGGTGATGTGGCGGGCGATGAACAGGGAGGGGCGCCAGCACAGCGCTGCCTGAGATGTGGTCATGCGTCCATGAAAAAGGCAGCCTTGGCTGCCTTTTTCATTTTGAGTGCCCCTGCCTGTGGGCGGCAGGTCGCCGGCCTCAGGGCTTGAAGGCGCCGATAAAGATGGCGGGGTCGACGCGGGCGTCGTTGAGGCTGACGTTCCAGTGCATGTGGGGACCGGTGGCGCGGCCGGTGGCGCCGACCCGGCCGACGATGCCGCCGCGGGGCAGGCTCTGGCCCAGCTTCACGTCCACCTTCGACATGTGACAGAACATGCTGATGAGGCCCTGGCCGTGGTCGACGAACACCGTATTGCCGTTGAAGAAGTAGTTGCCGATGAGGATGACCTTGCCAGCGGCTGGTGCCTTGATGGGAGTGCCGGCTCCGACCGCGAAGTCGAGGCCGGAGTGGGGGTTGCGCTCCTCGCCGTTGAAGAAGCGGCGCAGCCCGAAGGGACTGGAGAGCGGGCCCTGGACCGGCTTGTCAAACAGCAGGTTGCTCGGCTGAGCCGGGCTGAAGGTCTGGTAGGCGCGGGTCTGTTCGGCAAGCTCCCGGTTGATGCGGGTCATGTCTTCGGCCAGCGGATTGACCTGGCGGCTGTTCTTGAGCTTGATGTGCTGCTCACGGTAGTGCTTGGTGCCGACCGTGAAACTCAAGGTGCGGCCATCGCTGGTGGTCACCTGATGGGGGCCGGGCGCGCTCTTGAGCGGGATGCCGACGATGGCAATCCACGTCTTCCCGTCTTCCTGTACCACCAGCACAGGCTTGTCCTGATAGCGCACTGCGGGCGTCTTGGCCCCGCTTCCCAGTGGTACCACGGCCACGCCCCCCGGCACCGGGTGGTTGAGCAGGCGGCTGATAAACCCCGGTTCGGCGTGAAGCGCAGGGCTGCCGAGCAGCAGGAGAAGAAAGAAGAGGCGGCGCATGATGGCTCCATCGGATCAGGGGGAAAGCAAGAGGGGGGAGATGATGCCACATTCTGGCGGTGCTGTCCGTCAACCGTGGGCGATAAACTCGTCGGCTGCGGCCCAGAAAGACGCAACGGACACGCCATTGCAGCGAGGTGAATGCTCTGGTTGCGGGTGCCAGCCTTCCCTTCGACCTTGCCAGCCTGAGCAGGGGGCCGCTGCGCTACCGCATCTTGGGGGCGCTCGCGAGCGACAACAGCTTCACCACCAGCCAGGCCGGGTCGCGGTGGGCATGGCCGGACAGGGGCCCTGACCCCTATTCCATTCGATACCGCCATCGCGGTACCCTACTCGGCGGCGACCCAGGTCACCGACTGCAAGATGAGGCTCTCCCCGACCCGGCTGCCGGGCCAGGTAGTACGCACCGGTCCCATCATGGTCACGGTGAGCGTGTCCTGAGGAGACGCCGCTTCGCCCCTATTTTTCGACGAGGTCAATGATGAACAGTGACAGGGCCCTGCGCCACGAACCCAAACGCCATGGCATAGGACAGGGCTGGATCTGGATCCGCACCGGATTCGACATCTTCAACAAGGGGATGGGTGCCAGCGTGGCCATGATAGTGCTCTGGTTTGTGGTGGGCATCGTACTGGATCAGCTGCCGGCGGGGGGCTTGATCTCCCAGTTGCTCTACATGGTGTGGGGGGCTGGCTGGGTGGCGGTGGCGCGGCGGGGTCACCATGGCGAGGCGCTGCAATTTGGCGACTTCTTTGCCGGTTTCCGCCATCGGTTGACCCCCTTGATGCTGGGGGGCCTGATGGTGCTCGGCCTCATCATGGGGATCCTGATGATCTGCGTGTTCCTGCTGCACCAGTGGGGACTCACCGGCCTGTTGTCCGCGGATCCGGGCTCCCTGGCGCTGACCCCGGAGCAGGCACAGGGCTTCCTCGTCTGCGCCCTGGTGGGATTGGCACTGTTCGTTCCCGTGCTGATGGCCATCACCTTCGCCCCCGCCCTTATCCTCTTCCATCAGGTCGGGGTCTGGCAGGCAGCCAGGCTCAGCTTCAAGGGATGTCTGCGCAACATGTGGCCCTTCCTTTGGTGGGGGCTGCTCGGGGCCGTGCTGATCTTCTTTGGCGCACTCCTGATGCTGGTGGGCCTGCTGGTGGTGCTGCCTGCCATCAACTACTCCATTTATGCCGCCTATCACGACATCTATCTGGAGGATCAGGAGGCCGAGGAGGGAGATACCCCGGTCAAGGCATTCGGTTTCGAAGCCTGACCGGCACAGGATGGAGCAAAGAGGGGCCGCGAGGCCCTTTTTTTGTGGCGGCTCGCAGGGATCAGAGAGAGGGAGGGGCTTCCTGCCACAGGGGATCGTCCGCCATCCGCTCCACGAGAAAGTCGAGGAAGCTGCGCAGCAGAGGGGACATCTGTTTGCGGGTGCCATAAACGGCATAGACGCCGAGGCGCTTGGGCTGCCACGGGGTGAGCAGGGGGACCAGGGCGCCGCTTGCCAGATGGGGGTGAACCGAGTAGGCGGGTTGCAGGCTGATCCCCGCCCCGTCCAGGGTGGCGGCCAGCAGCAGGTTGGAGATGTTGGCGCTGAGGTTGCCGCTCACCGGGACGGATTCGGGACCATCGGGCCCCAGAAACTCCCACAGGCTCTTGCCGAAATAGGTGTAGGTGAGGCAGTTGTGCAGTGCCAGATCCTGCACCTGCTGCGGCGGAGCATGGCGGGCCAGGTAGGCGGGGCTGGCGCACACCACCAAGTGGCAGGTGCCGAGCCTGCGGGCTACCAGGTTGGGATCGAGGTCGTTGGTGATGCGCAGGGCGAGATCGATTCGCTCCTCCACCAGATTGACCGTCCGGTCCAGCAGCAGGATGTCGATCGCCGTGCCGGGGTAACGGGCTAGGTAGTCGTTCGCCGCCCCGACCAGCAGGGCTTCGGAGAGAGAGTAGCTGCTGGTGATGCGCAGTTGCCCCTTGGGGGCCTCGTCATGGCGGATGGCCAGGTGCTCCATCTCTTCCCCCAGGGCCAGCATGGCTCTGGCCCGGTTCAGCGCCTCTTCTCCCGGCCCGGTCAGGCTCAGCCGGCGGGTGGTGCGGTGCAGCAATCTGGCCCCCATCCAGCGTTCCAGCTCGGCCAGGTAGCGCGACACCATGGCGCGGGACATCTCCAGTTTCTCCCCGGCGCCGCTCAGGCTGCCCTGTTCCACCACGCAGACGAAGACCCGCAATGCGGTCAGCCTATCCATCTTGTGCCCCTATATGCTCGATTTGTGCAACAGTGATGCGCCTATTATGCGGTATTTGTATCGATGGTGATGCAATAAACTGCGCTCATTCCATTAATCCACACCGATGAGCGTTATCTGATGAACAACACACTGCGTACCCTGACCCTGACCAGCCTCCTGATGACGGGTTCCACCCTGGCGGCCCCCCTGACCGTGACCGTCTACAACCCCGGCGAGAAGGCCATCTTCCCCGTCTCCTCCTCACTGGTAGCCGGTGACAAAGAGGCCATCCTGATCGATGCCCAGTTCGATGTGCAACATGGTCAGGCGCTGGTGGACATGATCAAGAAGAGCGGCAAGAAGCTGACCACTGTCTATATCAGTGCCGGTGACCCCGACTTCTACTTCGGTCTGGAACCCGTCATGGCGGCGTTCCCGGATGTCAAAGTGCTGGCCGACCAGCATGTGGTCGACCATATCAAGCAGACCAAGGATGCCAAGCTGAGCTACTGGGGCCCGATCCTGGGCAAGGATGCACCCAAGAGCCTGACCGTGCCGCAAGTGATGACGGCCAGCCACCTGACGCTGGATGGCGAGAAGATTGACATCAAAGAGATGAACACCCCGAATGCCTACCTCTGGGCCCCTTCCATCAAGACGGCCTTTGGTGGTGTGCCGGTCTACAGCGGCGTGCACGTCTGGATGGCGGACAGCCAGTCCAAGGCCGCTCGCAGCAACTGGGTCAAGGCGCTGAACAACCTGCTGGCCCTGAAACCCGAGCGTGTGGTGCCGGGTCACTTCCTGGGAACTGCGCCCAAGGGTACCGAAGCCGTGACCTTCACCCGTGACTACGTGCAGCATTTTGAGCAGGAGCTGGCCAAGACCAAGCACTCCGGCCAGCTGATTGAAGCGCTGAAGAAGGCTTACCCCTCCCTGCCGGTCGACGATGGCCTGGCCATCGGTGCCAAGGTCAATACCGGCGAGATGAAGTGGTAACTCCCTGACGCCTACTTCCCTGTGTTTTTTTACCGGGCCCGAGGGCCCTAATGCCAGTCAGTTAAGCCTGACTGGCATTGTTTTTACTAGGTTTTCTCGTCGCATACTTCTGTGGTTTGGCTTTGATGCACCTTGGGTAACTTCGTTCTCGGCGGGCGGGTAACTTGAACTGCTCTGCCTGTTTGTCCA
>NZ_JAGKRH010000057.1:0-20284 GCF_017939245.1 Aeromonas sp. PrichA-15
AAGAAAATCTCTTTTCTGGTCTGACGGCGCTTACTGCTGAATTCACTGTCGGCGAAGGTGAGCTGATGACTCATGATGAACCCTTTTTCATGGCTCCAGATGACAAACATGATCTCATATCAGGGACTTGTTCGCACCTTCCCTAAGCCTCATTTTTGATAATACTTTCATATTAAAATCTCCATGTTATTTATCAATAATAACTATTTAATCCAACCTCTGTGCCAATCCCGAATACCGCTCGGTCTTTTTCCGCACGGCCTGTGCCAGCAGGGCGCGCTCGCCGTAGAGATCGAGCCGGGCCTTGGCGCGGGTGATGCCGGTGTAGACCAGCTCGCGGGTCAGGAGCGGGCTGGGGCTGTCGGGCAGCACCAGCACGGTATGGGCAAACTCCGACCCCTGGGATTTGTGGATGGTCATGGCGTAGACCGTCTCATGGGGGGGCAACCGGCTGGGCAGCAAAGCCCGCAGAGTGCCGTCCGGCTGCTCGAACCACACCTTGAGGCGGCCGGTGTCATCGGGCAGGCAGAGCCCCATGTCGCCGTTGTAGAGGCCCACCCCGTGGTCGTTGCGCACCACCATCACCGGGCGGCCCGCATACCAGTCGCCGTCACGCTGGATCAGCCCCGCCTTGGCGAGGGCCAGTTCGAGCCGCTCGTTGAGCCCCGTCACCCCGAAGGGGCCGTCCCGCAGGGCGCAGAGGATCTGGAAGCCGTTGAACGCCTTGAACACCGCCGCCGGATCCTCGCCGGCCCGGGCCGCCTTGAGGTAGCTGCCATAACCGGCCACCCCCTCTGCGATCAAGGCGTTGTAGGCCTCCCCCGCCCAGGGGTGCAGGCGGATGTCGCCAAATCCTGCGCCCCAGACCGCCTCCACCGCCGCTCCGTCGCCGCTGTTGCAGGCCCGCGCCAACTGGCCTATGCCCGAATGCTGGTCAAAGCGCCAGCTCTTGGAGAGCAAACAGAGGCTGTCGCGCACGCTGGCCCCCGCGGGCGTGCCTTGCAGGCGATAGCCGGTCTGGCGGGAGAGCCAGTGTGCCTGCGCGGGGCTGATGCCCTGTTCGATAAAGCTGCAGATATCCCCGAGCACGGCCCCCGCCTCCACCGAGGCGAGCTGATCCTTGTCGCCGAGCAGGATGAGGCGGGCGTGGCGGGGCAGCGCGTCCAGCAGGCGCGCCATCATGGGCAGGTCCACCATGGAGGCCTCGTCCACCACCAGCAGGTCGAGGTGCAGCGGGTTGCCTCTGTGATGGCGGAACTGGCTGCGCCCAGGGATCACCCCGAGCAGCCGGTGCAGGGTGCCCGCCTCCGTGGGGATGGCCTGTACCCACTCGGGGGGCAGATCCAGGGCCTGCAGGGCAGCGCCGATACTCTCGGTCAGACGCGCCGCCGCCTTGCCGGTAGGGGCCACCAGCCGGATCGCCGGGGCCTTGCCCCCTTGCAGGCCGGTCTCCACCAGGATGGCGAGGAGCTTGGCCACCGTGGTGGTCTTGCCGGTGCCGGGGCCGCCGGAGATGACCGCGAAGGGGCGCGCCGCCGCCGTGGCCGCCGCCAGCTTCTGGCCGTTGCAGCAGAGCGCCTCGGGCACCAGGGTATCCAGCCGCTCCAGCTCGCTGGCCGCCTGGGCGCTTTTTAGCAGGGTCTCCACGGCGGGCCACTCCACCTCATGGGGGAAGACCAGATCCAGGTACTTCTCCACAAAGTGGCGGACGGAGAAATCCGGCGCGAGGCGGGCCTTGAGCAGGGCCCCGAACACCAGGCCGTAGTCGCGGGCAAAGAGGCGTGACAGGGCCGGGGCAATCTCCGGCCATTCGGCCCGTTCACTCAAGGCGCTAAGGTGGCGGGCCACCCCCAGCTCAAAGTCGTGGTAGCGGGTGAGGTAGAGGCGATCCCCCCAGAGTCGCAGGGGCCAGCGGGGGCTCTCCCCCTCCTCCTGTTCGCTCCCCACCAGGGGGCTGGCCGCAAAGAGGGCGGGCCAGCTCGCGGGATCCGCGAGATCCGCCAGCAGATCCCGGCTCTGATCCGGATCCAGCCCGAAGGGGCGCGAGGATCCCTGCCCGTCACCGCCCTGAGCGAGCATCGCCAGCGGCAGGCAGACATGGCCGCGCCCCAGCTCATGGCAGGCGAGCGCGGCCCCCAGCACCAGCTCGGGGCTGCCGCCAAGGTCGGCCACCAGCCTGGCAAATTGCAGGTCAAGCTGGCGGATGCGCCCCGCCAGCGCCAAGGCTTTCAGCCGCTCTATCATGGTTTCGCCCTTCATCTCGCCCCTCATGCCTCTGCCTTGTTCGATTTTTCTAAACGATGATCGTCAGACGTCACACCTTTACTAAACAACTCGTCCAGCCCCTGCACCAGTTCCCGGCTGGGCCTGGCATGGAAAATGCCCCCCTGGGGCATGCCGCGCAGGAAGAGATAGAAGACCCCGCCAAAATGCCGGTCGAAATCGTAGCCCGGCAGCCGCAAGGCGAGCAGCCGATGCAGCGCCAGCGAATAGAGCTGGTATTGCAGATCGTAGCGATGCTCGACCATGGCCCGCTCCAGGGCCGGGCGGCCGTAATCGGCGGGGCTCATGCCAAGGTGGTTCGATTTGTAGTCGAGCAGATACCAGCGCCCCTGCCACTCGAACACCAGGTCGATAAAGCCCTTGAGCATCCCCTGCACGGTGGCAAAACCGAGCGGCTTGCCGTCCCGCGACAGGGGGTCGTGCTGCTGGCAGAGTGCGGTCAGCGCCGGTGCCGTCACCCGCCCCATGGGCAGGAAGAACTCCAGCTCCACCTGTTTGCGCTCGGGGGCCAGATCCCGCAGCCGCACCGGGTCCCCAAGGCCGGTCTCAAGGGGGGTATCCAGCACCGCCTCCACCTGCTGTTGCAGCACGGGAGCCCAGCCTTCGTCGAACCCCTCCTGGGTCAGCAGGGCGGCGATGTGCTGTGCCAGCGACTCGCCCCCCGCGTGCTCGAAGTCGATGGTCTCGAACAGGCTGTGGAGCAGGGTGCCGGGACGCGCCCCCTTGGGGAAGGTGAAGATGGAAGGGGCGGGCGCCTCCTCTTCCTGCACGGTGACGGCAGCCTCGGTGGCCACCTCGTCGTCGAAGCCGGGGTTGGCCAGCACCCCCTTGCCGTGGCCGTTTCCCTGGGCCGCAAGCCCGGAGTAGGAGCTGATCCACCAGTCCCGCTCAAGCTGCCCCTGGAACGCGCGCACGGTGGGCTCCCCCGGCGTCTCCGCTTCGGCGGGCAGCGGGGCCGGGCGGGTGAGCGAGGGCTCACCGACGGCCACCCCCGGCAGGGCCTGGGCCAGGTCGGTGAGGGCGGTCGCCAGTGTCCCGGCGTCCCCCTCCTCCCCCTTTTGCAGCAGGTAGCCGATGGCGGTGCGGTGCAGGTCGGTCTTCTCCGACTTGCCCGCCCCGGAGCGCACCGGCGCCAGCCCGAGCCAGGTGGCATAGACCCCCCGGGTCAGGGCCACGTAGAGCAGGCGCAAGTCTTCGGCGAGGCGCTCCTTGTCGGCCTCGGCCAGGGACGCCTCGGCACCGGTGAGATCGAGCACGGTGCGATTGCCCGCCTCCCCCGTTTCGTGGAACAGGGGGGTGTCGGCGGCGCGGTGGCTGCAAATGAACGGCAGGAAGACCAGCGGGTACTCCAGCCCCTTGGATTTGTGGATGGTGACGATCTGCACCAGCTTGCGCTCGGATTCCAGGCGAAGTATCTGCTCCCCGTCCTGGCCGTTGGGCTGGCTCACCGCCTCCCCGAGCCAGCGCAACAGGGCGTACTCCCCGTCCAGCTCGCCGCTCGCCTGTTGCAGCAGCTCGCCGAGATGGAGGAAGTTGGTCAGCCGCCGCTCCCCGTAGGGGCTCGCCAGCAGGGAGGCGGCGAGGTTGCGCCCGTGCATCAGGGCCCGCAGCATGGCCAGCACCCCGTGGCGATGCCAGACCGCGCGGTATCCCATGAACTCCTGCACCGCGCTCTCCCAGGCCCGCTCGTCCGAGGCCAGCGCGTCCAGGGCCCTGGCATCGAGATCGAACAGGCCGGTGGCGAGCGCCGCCCGCAGGCTTCGCTCATCGCTCGGGTTCTGGCAGGCGTGCAGGATCAGCAGGATCTCCCGCGCCTCCACCTGGGCCAGCACGCTCTCGCGGTTCGACAGATAGACGGAGGCGATGGCAAGGCGCGCCAGCTCCTGCTGCACCAGCTTGCCCTCGGCGCCGGTGCGCACCAGCACGGCGATATCCCCGGCCCTGACTGGCTCGCTGCCGAACACCGCCTTGCCCTCCCGGGCCAGCGTGAGCAGGCGATGGATCTCCGCCGCCGTGGCGCGGGCCATCCTGCTCTGGTACTCCCCCTTGTTGAAGGTGGGCTGACCGGTGAGCTGCCAGCAGTGCAGCACGGGGGCGGTCTGCCCCTCGATCAGCAGTGCCCGGCTCTTGCCCTGCGCCTCCACCGGCAGGAAGGGGATGTCCGCCTCGTAGATGAAGGGATCCTTCGCCCGCTCGAACAGGCCGTTGACCGCCGCCACCAGGGCGCGGCTTGAGCGCCAGTTGCGCCCCAGGGTGTAGTGGGCGCTCACATTTCGCCGCGCCTGGATGTAGGTAAAGATGTCCGCGCCACGAAAGCCGTAGATGGCCTGCTTGGGGTCGCCGATCATCAGGAGCGCCGTGTCCTGGTGACCGCCGTAAAGGCGATGGAAGATGCGGTACTGCTGGGGGTCGGTATCCTGGAATTCATCGATCATGGCGACCCGGTAGGTGGCGCGGATGCGCTCGCACAGCCGCTCCCCCAGGCCCGAGCCGAGCGCCCCGTCGAGATCCCGCAGCAGATCGTCGAAGGAGAGCTGATGGGCCTGGCGCTTGCTCTCCTGCATTCGGCTGCGCACCACCCTGGCCGCCCGCTGCAAGACGAGATCCCGGATGCCGGGTCGGCTCGCCAGCAGGGCGTCTATCTCGCCAAAGAGCGGCAGGGTGGGCACCGTTCCCCCCTTCTTGAGGTTCTCCTCCAGCACCTGCTGGCCGAAGCGCTCCAGCTCCTTGGGGAGGACGTAGCCGCTGGCCTCGTCCTGCGCCCAGTCGCCAATCTTGGCAAGCCAGCCCTCGTAGTTCTTGCCGGTGTAACGGCTGATCTGCCCCTCGGTCTGGAGGCGGATCTCGTCCGTCTGCGCCAGCCACCCGGCCTTCACCGCCCCGATGCGGGCCATGGCGACGCTGTGCCGCGCCGCCAGGGTCTCGTCCCCCGCCACCGGGCGGATCTCCAGCTCGTCGTTGTCGAGCCAGCTCCCCATCTCCCGCAGCAGGGCGGCGGGGCTCGGCCAGAGCCTTCGCACCGCCCGGGCCAGGGGCTTGTCCACCGGATAGAACTCGGCGCGCCAGTAGTCACTCACCGCCTGCAGCCGGAGCCGGCTGTCGTCGGTCAAAAATTCGGTTTCAAAGAGGGCGCCCGACTCGAAGGCGTTCTGCCTGAGCATCCGCTGGCAGAAGCCGTGGATGGTGAAAACCGCCGCCTCGTCCATCTGCCGCTCGGCGGCCAGCAGGCGACGGGCCGCCAGATCGTGATCCTCCACCTCCACCAGCAGTTGGGCCAGCAGGGTATCCGTGCTGTGACCGCGCATAAAGGCGAGACGCGCCTCGTGGATGCGGGCGCGGATCCGCCCCCTCAGTTCGGCGGTGGCCGCCTCGGTAAAGGTCACCACCAGGATCTCGGTCACCGACAGGGGCCGCTCGTGGGCACAGGGCTGACCGGCGTCTCCCCCCTCCTCGCCTGCTTGTTCGATAACCGGGCCGTGGCCCAGCAAGAGGCGCAGATAGAGGCCCGCGATGGTATAGGTCTTGCCGGTCCCGGCTGAGGCCTCGATCAGCCGCTCGCCATAGAGGGGGAAACGCAGGGGATTGAGCGGGTTAGCCATTATTGCAACTCCTCCAGCGCCTGATGGAGCGGGGTCAGGTGTTCACGGGCCAGCCCCTGCAACTGGGCCAGCACCTCGTCATCGAGTTCCGGGAAGCAGCGGGCGACATAGACGTCCTGCCCCTCTCCCGTCACCATGTAGCCGCCGTTGAAGCGGGCAAGCGCCGCCTTGTCGGCCTCCTCCGGCTTTGCCGGATCATTCTCGATCGCCTTGAGCCACTCCCAGGCGGTGCTCGGAAAGAACGGCAGCGGCCGCTTCATCCCCTGGGTCCAGAGGGCCACCAGGGCCGCCAACCTGGGCCGCGCCTCGTCCGCCGCAAGCCTTGGCAGCCGCAGACTCTGTTTGGCATCGAACAGCAGGGTGTCGCCGGGGGCGCTGCTCAATGAGAGGCAAAGGTGCTGGATCCAGGCCAGCAGCAGATCCTTGCCGTTGAAGCTGCCGGGTTTGACCACCAGCGCTCGTCCCTTCTGGGTGTCTATCCAGCCCTGAAGCTGCCCCTGGGCCAGGGCGATGTCGATCTCCACCGCCTGTTTGTCCCCCGTCCAGGGGCGCAGCCGCGCCGCCAGCTTGCCCATCTCGCCGTCGATCTCCTCCAGCAGCAGGCTGCCGAACCACCCTTGCGGCAGCAGGCCGGAGAGTTGCAGCCGATGGCGACGGGCCTCGCTCTCCCCTTCGGTCAGATGGGCATCCAGCAGCAGCGCCTTGAGCTGATAATGCTGCAGGCCGTCCAGCTCGAAGGGCTCGCTGTCTTCGATGGTCGCCTCCTCCAGCTCGAACCACACCTTGAGGCGGCGGTTGAGGAAGTACCTGGCTGGCTGGCGATAGAAGCGCAGCAGCTCCGCCAGCTCCAGCCCCTGCTCCCTGCCCCACTCCGCGGGCAGGGGCAGATCGCCGCTCTGGAAGTTGGCGGCCCCCCGCTCGGGGCTCAGGGCCGGCAGCCAGTCGGCGGCATAGGTGAAGAGACCGGAGCCGGGTTCGGGGTAAAAGTAGGCCGGGCTGTAGGGGGTGAGGGGGTGCGCCACGATCAGGTGTTCGAGCAGCCGCTGGCCCGAGGTGTCGTCGTCGAGATCTTCATCCCCCGCCAGCACGAAGCCCTGGCGCACGTAGTCGATGAGCTCCGCCAGCAGCACGGAGGGCACCTTCTCGCTGTTGTCCTGGGCGCTGAACCCCTGATAGCTGATGTAGAGCCCCTGCTGGGCACTGAGGAGCGCTTCGAGGAAGAGGTAGCGGTCGTCATCCCGGCGGGATCGGTCCCCACGCCGCGAGGCCACCGCCATCAGATCGAAGCCCATGGGGGGCAGGGTGCGCGGGTAGACGCCGTCATTCATGCCGAGCAGGCAGACCTGGCGGAAGGGAATGGAGCGCATCGGCATCAGGGTGCAGAAGTTGACCTGACCGGCGAGGAAGCGCTGGCTGGAGCGGGACTCCCCCAGCACGCTGCCGAGGTAGTCCTGCAACAGGTCGGCACTGATGGCCTGCTCGAAGCGGGCCTCGCCGAGCTGGGCCTGCCAGTCTATGAGCTGGCTGCGAATGAGCTGGAGCTGGCGCTCTTCATCCTCGTCGGCGAGATAGAAGCGCTCCAGCAGCGCCAGCAGGCAGGCGTGCCATTCGGCCAGCGGCTGCGCCTGTTGCAGCCGGGGCAGAAATTCCGCCAGGGAGTCGACGAACCAGGCGAGCTTGCCGAGGATCAGCCCCTGCTGACCCTCGATGTCCGCATAGGGCAGGATCCCCGCCACCGGCTCCCCGTCCCCCATGGCAAAACCCAGCAGCATGCGCCGCAGGCCGAACAGCCAGCTGTTGCCGGACAGACGCGGCAGCGCGAAGCGCTCGGGATAGTCGTCATCCAGCCCCCAACGGATGCCGGTCTCCTGCACCCAGCGCCGCAGCACGTTGAACTCGTCGTCGTCCAGCTCGAAGCGGCGCAGCACGGCGGGCACCTCCAGGATGGCGAGCAGCTCCCCCGCCCCGAAGCGGGCGTTCGGCAGCCTGAGCAGAGCGAGGAAACTTTGCAGCAGCGGGCTCTCCTGGCTCGCCGCCCGATCTGAGATCGCAAAGGGGATCTGGCCGCGGGCCCCGCCCCGCCCCTTGCCGCCCTCCTTGCCAAAGACGGCCTGGATGTAGGGGCCGTAGCTGTTGACGTCCGGCATCATCACCACCACGTCTTTGGGGGTGAGGGTGGGATCCTGCTCGAACAGGGCCAGCAGCCGGTCATGCAGCACCTCGAGCTCCCGCATGGGGCCGTGGCAGGCGTGGATCTGCAAAGTGCCGTCATCCAGGCTGACAGGGCTCTTGTGGTGGCTTGCATCGAGGTTGAACTCGCCAGCCCCCCGTTCCGCCAGCTCCAGCACGTCTTTCTGGATGGCCCGCAGCAAGGTGACCTTGCCCTCATCGTCGCGATCCTCGATGTCGACGAAGGCCTCGATCTGCGGCACCTCCAGCTCCATCAGCTGGTGCAGGTAGTCGCGCCCCAGCTTGCCCATGGAGGCGAGCAAGGGGTTGGCGGGGCCCTGCAGGGTCTCGAGATCCGTGCCGGGCTTGAGCTTGTTTTCGAGGCGCGCCAGGGTCTTGCGATCGAGCAAATCCCCCCAGTAGTAGCGGCAGGGGTTGGTCACAAACAGGTGTACCTCCACCTCGGGGCGGCTGCCGAGGGCCAGCAGGGCCTCCACGTAGCGGGGCGGCAGGGCCGAGATGCCGAACACGAAGACCCGTTGCGGCAGCCTGCCCGGCAGATCCCGGGTGCGCTCCAGTTCGTGGATGAAGGCCTCGTAGAGGTTGGCGCGGTGGTAGCCGCTGGGGCTGAGGGCCAGGGTGCGGGCCACCAGCTCGCGCCAGAGCTCGGGCTGCCAATCCTGACCGCTCACTCCGGCCAGCTCCTGGCTCAATCCTTCCCCCTCTTCCCAGCGGGCGATCCAGTCCGGCCGGTAGACCAGATACTGGTCGAACAGATCCGCCACCTTCTGGCAGAGCTGCCAGAGCCGCACCTGCTCCGGCGCCGCCCCGTCACTGCCCCCCAGATAGGCCGCGAGGGGCGCAAAGGCGGGCCTGCCGAGCAGAGTGGGCAGAATGGTCATCAGGTGCCAGCTCATGGCCCCCTTGTTGTAGGGGCTCTGGCGCGGCACGTCCGCCAGCACCCGGGTGAACATCTCCCAGATGAAACTCGCGGGCAGGGGAAAGTCGATGTTGGCGGCGATGCCGAACGCCTTGGCCAGCTCCAGCTTGAGCCACTGTGCCATGCCGGGACTCTGCACCAGGATCTGCTCCCGATCGAAGGGGTGGGAGAGCGGAGCCTGCCGGATGCGGCTCACCAGCAGCTCCTTGAGCAGATCCAGCTGATTGGAGTGGTAGAGGGTAAACATGGACGACTCCCGCCAATTTCATGAAGAGGGGGTGCGCGGGGGGACACTCTCTGACATTCCCGTCACGGCACGCGAATCGGGATTGTCGGGGATCGGGGGATAAGATGCAAAAGGCACTTGTGGCGTCCGGACTGCGCGCCGTCACACAGATGACATCCCCGGGAAGCGGGCACAAAAAAGCCGGTGCAGGGCACCGGCCAAAAGGCGTTGGAAAACTTGAAACGTCAGGGTATTACCAGTGCTTGCCGAGGCGGGCATCCAGGCTGAAAGCCCCTGCACCGGCCGCCGCCAGGGCCAGGAAACCACCGGCCACGGAGACGTTCTTCATGAACATCAGCATCTGCATCTGCTCGGCAGGCTGATAGTGGAAGATGAAGGCGGCCATCAGGGTGAAACCGGCCAGCAGCACGGAGAGGCTGCGGGTAAACAGGCCCAGCACGATGGCGAGACCGCCACCCAGCTCCAGCAGGATCACCAGGGGCAGCATGAACCCGGGCACGCCCATGGCTTCCATGTAACCCTGGGTACCGGCGTAACCGCCGATCTTGCCCCAGCCAGCCATCACGAACATCAGCGCCAGCAGTACACGACCCACCAGCAGTGCCACATCTTTCATCTTGTCCATCGTCATATTCCTTTGCTTACCATCATGGTATTTACAGTGTAAAAGCTAATTGTTAACTCATTCATTTCGCCAAGATTTTTCTATCAAGGCAGGTCAAACAGCAGGGCTTCACTCCCCCTGGAGGCGGTGAGCACCCAGCTCGACTCGTCGCGGCTGAGCAGCCCGTCGCCGGGTCGGGCAGCCAGACCGTTGCCGGTCAGCTCCCCTGAAATCATGTGCAGGTAACCATGACGCCCTTGCAATGCCCACTCCAGGGTCTCCCCTTCTGCGAGCTGCAGACGCCACACTCTGGCCTGCTGGCGGATCCTGAAGGATCCTGCCTCGCCGTCCGGTGACGCCACCAGCGTCATCCCGGGCTTGTTTTCAATCTTCTTCTGCTGATAACCCGGGGTCGTGCCGTGTTCATTCGGCTCGATCCAGATTTGCAGCAGGGAGAGCGGCTCGGTTTGCGAGGGGTTGTACTCGCTGTGCCGGATGCCGGACCCTGCGCTCATCAGCTGGAAATCCCCCGCCGGGATCTGCTCGGCGTGGCCGAGGCTGTCCTTGTGCTCTATGGTGCCTTGCAGCACGCAGGTGAGGATCTCCATGTTGGCGTGAGGGTGGGTCGCGAAACCGCCACCCGGCGCCACCCGATCCTGATTGATGACCCGCAGGGCAGAGTGTCCCATCCATTCCGGGTCATAGTAGTGACCGAAGGAGAAGCTGTGACGGGCATCCAGCCAGCCAAAGTTGGCCTTGCCCCGTGCTTCTGCGGCTCTCAATTTCATCATGGTGTGCTCCTCACTGACCAAGTTGGTTCATTAACGCTGGCGACCGTCACCCAGACCGAAGGGGATGCGGTAGCTGCTGCTTTCGTTGCCCAGGCTCACCGTCAGGTTGCCCTGGGTGCGGCTCGGGATGGCGACCTGCTGGGTGCCGATCAGGTTGGCGCGGACAGAAGCCAGCAGATCACCGGACTCGTCGCGCACCTCCAGCATGGGGTTGGCCTTGCCGTCCATCGCGGCGGTGGCGCTCCAGTTGACGAACAGCACGCCCGGGGCGGCATTGAAGTCAGCGGGAACGGAAGCCTGGGCGGCACCTGCGGTCATCAGGCCTGCAACGGCCAGCATCTTGATTACGTTTTTCATGTTCATTCACTCTCTTGGGTTTTATGTCATTGCCAAGGCCCCTTGGGCCCGAATCAATGCATCCATGCAAGAGATCATTCAAATACTATGTTGTTCTTTTGCTGACATCAGACATCGTGTTTGGGGATGTCTCAGCCCGGAACTACCTTTTATTTGGCTGCCAGGCGTTCCTGCCTAAGCGTTGATTGAATATTAAAGTGACTTCCCCTAAGTTGTTAGCGAGATAATCTGGTAAACACATTCAAAAAAATTGAAGGTTGGGTATGGCCAAGGAATCGAACAAGGAGCGGGCGCTGACCCTGGAGGCGATCCGGGTGCTGGACGCCATCGACCGCCGTGGCAGCTTCGCGGCAGCGGCCGACGAGCTGGGCAAGGTGCCTTCGGCGCTGAGCTACACGGTACAAAAGCTGGAAGACGAGCTGGACGCCATGCTGTTCGACCGCAGCGGCCACAGGACCAAGTTCACCCCGGCGGGCCGCATGCTGCTGGAGCGGGGCCGGGTGCTGCTGGAGGCGGCCGAGCACCTGGTGGGGGAGACCCGGGCCCTCTCCCGTGGCTGGGAGACCGACATCACCATCGCCGTCGATGCCTTGATGCCGGTACAGGCTCTCTACCCCCTGGTGGATCGGCTGGCCGAACAGACCGATACCCGGCTGAGGTTTCGCGCCGAGGTGCTGGCGGGCAGTTGGGAGTGCCTGGAAGATGGCCGCGCCGACCTGCTCATCTCCTCTCTCAATGCCGATATCGCCATGACCGGCATCAAGCACCAGGTGCTCAGGGAGGAGGTGATGCTCTACGTCGCCCACCCCGATCACCCCCTGCATCAGGAACCCGAGCCCCTGGCGGACGAGACCCTGCGCCGCTATCGCGCCATCGCGGTAGCCGACACGGCACTGCGCAAGCCGGTGCTCACCTACCGCCTGCTCGACAAGCAGCCGCGCCTGACCGTCAGCACCATGGGGGAGAAGCGGGACGCCCTGCTGGCGGGGCTCGGCATCGGCACCATGCCGCAACGCTGGATTGAAGAGGACATCAAGGCGGGCAGACTCAAGGTGATCAGTCCCGAATATCGCCACCAGATCCAGGTCGTGCTGGCCTGGCGGCGAGACACCATGGGCAAGGCCAAGAGCTGGCTGGTGCGGGAGATCCCCAAGCTGTTTGCCGGTCAGGGGGAATAAAGGACTGCCTTCCGGGGTCGGTGGCGCAGGAAGTACCAAAACTGCGCCCCATTCTTGACGACGGGCTCAGATTCGGAGAAAAGAAAAAAAGCGGACCTCTTGCGAGTTCCGCTCAATGCCAGGAAAGAATAAAACCTTGCGGTTAAAAAAACCCTTAAATTGGAAGCAAACAATCGTTTTCTCAACCAGGAAGGTATTGAATCCGATTCGTGTTGAATTATGTGCGATGTAATATGCATCACCAGCAAAATGTTGAAAGGTTGAAGGATATGCACCACCGAGTGTCACTTTCTGCCACCTTGCACCACAACTGGTCAGGCCATTTCCGCCATTATCACCGGGTTACCCTCCTCTGGTTTTTCTAGGTGTCAAAATTTGAGCCCGATACAGACAAACCACTCAATTTCTGACACGACTAAAAATGCAGATAAAGGAATAGTTGCATGACCTACAGCCAGACACTGGCCAATCACATCCTCGACACCCTGAAGAAAACCCTGACCGACAAGGGGATCCGCTATCAGACCCTGGCAGAAGCCATGGGAGTTTCCATCGCCACCGTGAAGCGCATGATGAACAAGCCCTCCCTGCCGTTCGACACCCTGCTGGAGATCTGCCATCTGGTGGGACTCTCCTTCGAAGAGCTGCTGGACCGGACCCAGGATGCCCAGAGCCGCCGGGCCGTCTTTACCCAGGAGCAGGATGAGGCGTTTCACAAGGAGCCTGGGCTTTATGCCTTCCTCGCCAACATCTTCTGGCGCGACAAGACCCTTATCGATCTCAAGCGGGAGTACGGCCTGACCGATGCCTCCTGCTACCTCTATCTGCGCAAGCTGGAGAAGCTCGGCATCCTGCAGCTTGGCATCGACAACAGCTACCACTTCCTCATCAGCGAGCGCATCAGCTTCGAGCAGCACAGCCGTTTCGCCCGCCAGCAGGCGCGCCAGGCCATGTCGGTGCTGGGGGACTATCTGGTGGAGAACATGCACAGGCCCAACAACTACATGGCCCTGTGCCAGCTCCATCTGGGAGAGAGCGAGGCCATGGCGCTGATCGATCGCATGAAGGAGTACTGGCATCAGGAGCTCAAGCTCAACCGCCCCGCCATCGGCCAGCGGGAGGGCAGCAAGACCTACACCATGTCGCTGCAACTGGCGGACTGCGGCTACCAGAGCTTCGACGATCTGATCCCCAACATCGACAACTGATCCCGGTGGATCCTGCGGGATCCGCCATGTCAGCGCTAGAACGCCGCTACTCTGCCAGTTGCACCTGCCGCGCGCCGGTGGCGAGCGGTTGCAGTGCCCGGGTATCCAGGCAGATGCGGATGGCGTCCGGTCGCCAGTGCTCGATGTCGCAATCCACCAGCTTCCCCTCCTCGTCATGATTGACCCGCACCAAGCGCAGCACGGCGCTCCCCTGGGCCAGGTTGAGGGCGCGGGCTATCTCTCCCCGGGCCGCCGAGGGGGTGATCTCGAGGCTCGCCCAGCCCTGGCCTATGCCATAGCGCTGCCGGTAAAGCTCGGTGAGGGAGCTGGCCAGAGGAGCGCTGGCGATGCCGGGGAAGCGGCTCGCCAGCAGGTGATGGCTGACGTGCAGCACCGGGCGACCGTCGATCAGCCGCTGGCGGCGGATCTCGTAGAGCGGCGTAAAGGGTTCCAGACCCATCCAGCGGCACAACTCGCTGCTGGCAAGCTGGTTGCCATGAGCCAGCACCCGGGTCTCGGCGGTGCGCTGCTGCTCGCCAATCCACTGGTGAAAGTGGGTGTGGATGGCAGGATCGTAGGTGAGGCGGGGCGGCGCCACGAACCAGCCGCGCCGCTCGGCCCGGTAGATGAGGCCGTCCGCCTCGAGGCTGGAGAGCGCCTCCTTGATGGTGATGCGGGTGGTGGCGAATCGCTCGCTCAGGGCCCGTTCGGCGGGCAGCTGCTGCCCCGCCGCCAGGTGTCCGCTGCCGATATAGCGGCGTAGGGTCCGGCAAATCTGTTCGCACTTGGAGGGTATGCGGCCATCAGTCATCCCCTGTTCACTCAATCGCTCTGTCACTGTCACATCCCTGTCGGTCATTCGGGTTTGCACACCACTGGAGTAGACCAGAGGTTGTCGACCCCGAGTTGTAACCGCCCCTGATGACAGCGCCATGACAGGGCGATTGTCACGAAACTGCCATCAAAGCGCCCCGCCACCGTCATATTTCCCCTCTAGCATCCCTCTCGAACCTTAACTGACCTAGTCCAGAGGGATGGGATGATGAAAAGCGTGATCGCAAGTGCACTGGCCCTGGTGGCCATCAGTCAACCGCTGTTTGCCGCCGAGAACATCGCGGATCTCGAAAAAGCCGCCCGCGGTGAGGGCCAGCTCCAGAGCGTCGGCATGCCGGACAGCTGGGCCAACTGGAAGGATACCTGGCAGCAGCTCGGCAGCCTCTACGGCATCAAGCATCAGGATACCGACATGAGCTCCGCCCAGGAGATCGCCAAGTTCGCCGCCGAGAAGGCCAACGCCACCGCCGACATCGGCGACGTGGGCGGCGCCTTCGGCCCGGTGGCGGTCAAGCAGGGGGTCACCCAGCCCTACAAGCCCTCCACCTGGGCCGACATTCCCAACTGGGCCAAGGATGCGGATGGCCACTGGATGCTGGCCTATACCGGCACCATCGCCTTCCTGATCAACAAGGATCTGGTCAAGGCCGCCCCCACCAGCTGGCAATCCCTGCTGGGTGGCGACTACAAGGTGACCCTGGGTGACGTAGGCGTCGCCTCCCAGGCCAACAACGGCGTGCTGGCGGCGGCCTATGCCACCGGCGGCAGCGAGAAGAATCTGAAACCCGCCCTGGATCTGTTCGGCAAGCTGGCCAAGCAGGGCCGTCTGTCGCTGAACGACCCGACCATCGCCAACATCGAGAAGGGCGAGGTGGAAGTGGGCGTGCTGTGGGACTTCAACGCCCTGAACTACCGCGACCAGATCGACCCCAAGAAGTTTGATGTGGTGATCCCGAGCGACGGCTCCGTCATCGCCGGCTACACCACCATCATCAACAAGTGGGCCAAGAACCCCAACGCCGCCAAGTTGGCGCGGGAATACATCCTCTCCGATGCCGGTCAAATCAACCTGGCCCGTGGCTACGCCCGCCCCATTCGCAGCAACGTGACCCTGCCGGATGACGTCAAGGCCAAGCTGCTGCCGGCCGAGCAGTATGCCAACGCTAAGCCGGTGCAGGATCACGCCGCCTGGGAGCAGAGCTCCAAGGCCCTGCCGCGCCAGTGGCAGGAAACCGTCATGATCAACATGCAGTAAGGAGTGGCCAGTGCAACACAAGGTGATAGTGGTACTTGTGGATGGCCTGGCAGCAGAGGTAGCCCATTGCATGGGCTACCTCTGTGGCATGGTGGAGGCAGAACGCGGCCTGCATACGACCCTGAGTGCCGCCCTGCCCTCCCTCTCCCGCCCTCTCTACGAGTGCATCCTGACCGGCGTGCTGCCGGTGGCGAGCGGCATCACCCACAACGGGGTGACGCGCCTGAGCCAACACGACGCCATCTTCCATCTGGCCCGGGCCGCGGGCAAACGCACCGCAGCGGCGGCCTACCACTGGGTGAGCGAGCTCTACAACCAGAGCCCCTGGCTGGCGGCCCGCGATCGCTTCACTCACGATGAGCAACTGCCCATCCAGCACGGCTGCTTCTACTGGGACGACGGCTACCCCGACAGCCATCTGCTGATGGACGGCGAGTGGCTGCGCAGCCAGTACGACCCCGATTTTCTGCTGATCCACCCCATGGGAGTGGACGATGCGGGCCACCAGTTTGGCCTCGATTCCCGCCAGTACCGCAATCAGGCGCGCCGCATGGACAGCCTGCTGGCCGACCTGCTGCCCCAGTGGCTGGCGGAGGGGTATCAGGTGGTGATCACCTCGGATCACGGCATGAACAACGATCTCAGCCATGGCGGCACCCTGGCCGAGGAGCGCACCGTGCCACTCTGGCTCTTTGGCGATGCCTTCGTCGAGCGCTGGCCGGATGGGGTGGCGATCGCCCAGACCCAGCTCTGCGCCCTGATGGCGGATCTGCTGGGAGTTCCCCACGACAAGCCGGCAGCCCCCCCGCTGCTCAAGGCGGCCTTTATGCGCGAGGTGCACTGATGATGCCTGCCACCACCGAGATCCTCGCGGATCAACAGGTGAAGCCACGCCGGGTGCGCCGCCACTGGCTGCCGGCCCTCGTGCTGCTGCCCTTTGTCCTCTTGATGATCCTGTTCCAGCTCGCCCCCATGGTGTGGGTGCTGGTGGGCAGCGTCCAGACCCCCGATGGCTGGGGTCTCGACCACTACCGGGAGATTTTGAGCTCCCCCTTCTATCTGCAATCCTTCGGCAACTCGTTGCGCATCGCCGGCATCGCCAGCCTGGCGGGGCTCGCCATCGGCACCCTCGGGGCCGCGGCGCTGCGCCACTGTGGCGAGCGGGTCAAGCGGGTGCTGCTGGCTTTCGTCACCATGACGGGCAACTTCAGCGGCGTGCCGCTGGCGTTCGCCTTTATCATCATTCTCGGCATCAACGGCGCGGTGACCCTGCTGCTCAAATCCTGGGGCCTCATCGACGGCTTCAACCTCTATTCGGGCAGCGGCCTTATCCTGATTTACACCTACTTCCAGATCCCCCTCGCCCTGCTGCTGCTCTACCCGGCATTCGATGCGCTACAGGATGAGTGGCCCCAGGCCGCCGCCCTGCTCGGCGCGAGCAAGGGGCAGTATGTATGGCACGTTGCGCTGCCGGTGCTGACGCCCGCCTTGCTCGGCACCCTGATCATCCTGTTTGCCAACGCGGTGGGGGCCTATGCCTCCGCCTACGCCCTCACCACCGGCAACTTCAACCTGGTGACCATCCGGGTGGCCAGTCTGGTCTCCGGCGACATCTTCCTCGAGCCGAATCTCGCGGCGGCGCTGGCGGTGATCCTGATGGTGCTGCTGGGGGTGGTGACGGCCGCCAACCAGTGGTTGCTGAAAAAGAGCTATGTGAACAAGGGGCAATCCCATGCATGATTTGACGCCGCGCTGGCCCAGATGGGTGCTGGGGGCGCTGGTCGCCACCCTGCTGCTGCCGCTGCTGGCTACCTTTCTCTACTCCATCTCCACCCGCTGGGGGGCGGCCCTGCTGCCGGACGGCTTTACCCTCGACTGGTATCTCAAGCTCTGGGGCGATCCGCGCTTTTTGGCGGCCTTTGGCCGCAGCCTCCTGGTCTGCTTCGCCACCCTGCTGCTGGGGACCCTGGTACTGGTGCCCACCGTGCTGGTGGTGGCCTACTACTTCCCCAGGCTGGATCCCTGGATGAACCTCTTGATCCTGCTCCCCTTCGCGGTGCCGCCCGTGGTCTCTTCGGTGGGGCTGTTGCAGATCTACGCTGACGGCGTGCTGCCGATTATCGGCACGCCGTGGATCCTGATCGGGACCTGGTTCACCGTGGTGCTCCCCTTCATGTACCGGGCGCTGGCCAACAGCCTGCAAGGGGTGCCGCTCAAGGATCTGATGGATGCCGCCCATCTGCTGGGGGCCAGCAGCGCCCGCGCCTTCCTGCTGGTGGTGATCCCCTGCCTGCGCAAGGGGCTGCTGGCAGCGCTGTTTCTCTCCCTCTCCTTCCTGCTCGGCGAGTTCGTGTTTGCCAACATGCTGGTGGGCACCCGTTACGAGACCCTGCAGGTCTACCTCTACAACATGCGCGCCACCTCGGGCCACTTCACCAGCGCACTGGTGATGAGCTACTTCCTGCTGACCCTGCTGCTCACCTGGGCAGCCAACAGATTTCATCGGTGAATCAACATGTTCCACCTAGAAGTGAATCAACTGCACAAATCCTACGGTGACACCAAGGTGTTCGAGGGAATTGAATTCGGCATCCGCAAGGGGGAGCTGGTGACCCTGCTCGGCCCCTCCGGCTGCGGCAAATCCACCCTGCTGCGGGCGCTGGCCGGGCTCACCCCGGTGGATGGCGGTCAGGTGCGGGTGGCCGGTGAGGACATTACCTGGCAGGCACCCCAGAAGCGGGGCATCGGCATGGTGTTCCAGAGCTATGCGCTCTTCCCCAACATGACGGTGTGGGACAACGTCGCCTTCGGCCTCAAGATGAAACCCCAGCCGGGGCGGGATCTCGCCGCCAGCGTACAGGAGGCGCTAGAGCTGGTGGAGCTGACCGGCTTCGAGCGCCGCTATCCGGCCGAGCTCTCCGGCGGCCAGCGCCAGCGGGTGGCGCTGGCCCGGGCGCTGGTGGTGCAGCCACGGATCCTCTTGCTGGATGAGCCGCTCTCGGCGCTGGATGCCCGCATCCGCCGCAGCCTGCGCCAGCAGATCCGCGCGATCCAGCAGCGCCTCGAGCTCACCACCATCTTCGTGACCCACGATCAGGAGGAGGCGCTGACCCTGTCGGATCGGATCTTCCTGATGAACAAGGGATCCATCGTCCAGAGCGGCACGCCGGAGCAGATCTACACCCGCCCCGCCAGCGAGTTCGTGGCGGGCTTTATCGGCAACTACAACCTGCTGGGTGGCGAGCAGGCCAAATCCCTGTTCGGCCCGCGCTTTCGCGGCAAGCTGGCGCTGCGGCCGGAGTCCATCACCCTGCTGCCTGCAGGGGCGACCAGCCACGAGCCCAGCCTGCCCGGCATCGTTCGCCAGCAGCAGCTGCTCGGCAACGTCCTCCGCTATCAGGTGGAGTGCGAGGCAGGGCTGTTGACGGTGGATTGCCTCAACCGCCGTGCCGGCGATCTGCTGCCGGTGGGCAGCGCCGTGACCCTGGTGGTGGCCCGAGATCAACTCTGTGAGGTAGCATAACGCCATGAATCCCATTCATTTTTCAGCCAGTACCCCGATGCTGGCAGCCAACCCGAGGAGCAGCCATGGCCCTGGCACTGTTTGATCTGGACGAGACCCTTATTGCCGGGGATTCCGCCAGCCTCTGGCTGGAGTACATGGTGGCCCAGGAGCTGGCCCCGGCGGGCATGGTGGCCGAGGAGCAGGCCATGATGTCCCTCTACCACCAGGGCAAGATGGACATGCACCAGTACATGGCCTTCACCCTGCAACCGCTGGCAGGCAAGACGCGCCAGTGGCTCGACTCCCTCTGCACCCGCTTTGCCGAACAGGTGCTGCGGGAGCGCCTCTATCCCGAGGGGCTGGCCCGCATCGAGTGGCACCGCCAGCGTGGAGACGAGCTGGTGCTCATCTCCGCCTCCGGCGAGCATCTGGTGGCCCCCATGGCGCAGATGCTGGGGATGGATCACTGCGTGGCCATCCTGCTCGACGAGGAAGCCGGCATGCTGACCGGCCAGACCCGCGGCACCCTGAGTTTTCGCGAAGGCAAGGTGGCCCGCATCAACCAGCTCTTTGCCGGAAAGGAACACCTCTGGCAGGAGAGCTTCGGCTACAGCGATTCCCACAACGATCTGCCCATGCTGCAGGCGGTGAGCCATCCCCATGCGGTCAATCCGGCCCCCGCCCTGCGCCAGTGCGCCGAGGAGCTGGGCTGGCCCCTCTGGACCTGGCAGTTGCACCCTTGATCCGCGCAATGAAGAAGAGGCCCTCAGGCCTCTTCTTTGCTCAACATGCCATCCCCTGAGGGCGAGTCGTCCCGGGGGGCCAGGGGATCCACCATGTAGATGCGATTCTTGCCGTCACCCTTGGCGCGATAGACCTCGGCATCGACCATGGTCAGCAGGCTCCTGGCCCCAAGCCCGGGGGCACTCGCCACCAGGCCGCCGCTGAAGGTGATCCCAAGACCGGGTTCACGCCAGTGCAGGGAGGCCACCCCAATCCTGTACTGCTCCAGCAGCATCTGGCAGAAGTGGATATCGGGATTGGCAAACAGCACCACCAGCTCTTCCCCGCCATAGCGGCATACCCAGCCATGATCCCCCAGCAGCTTGGCGCCAAAGCTGGCCACCCGCTTGAGCACCACGTCCCCGGTCTGGTGACCATAGGTGTCATTCATATACAGGACCTTAAGAAAACACTTCATTTGAAATTCCTTCTAAGGTCCTGTTCTGTATCGATTTTCGCTGCTTGGTTCGACGGGCATTTTTCGCCAAGTAAACGGCAGCCCATTCCAGACGCTCTCTTATTTCCACCAAC
>NZ_JAGKRH010000006.1:0-30452 GCF_017939245.1 Aeromonas sp. PrichA-15
CGAACCGCGTTGCACCAAGGCTTGGTTGTACTGCTGCCAGTTGCTGATCTTGTGCTTGGACTTGCCCATCTGATGCTCTCGGAGACTGCGCTACAGGATCAGATCACCGAGATGACAGATAGTTCCCCGATTTGAGCAACAAGGCCGTATAACACACTCAATCTCGATTTTATAAACCCTGCCTAACTATAAAACAATGGTGTTTACTGGTATCCAGTTATATTTCATTACTCACTAAATCACACGACTACCGCACGGAATATAGCCTCCATTGTGCTGTGGTTAACTGATTGAGGATGTACGAACCGTAGTCGCTCCCTGGCTGCCTTTAGGGCTATGAGGGACGCATAAACAGGGTACCAATTACAGCAGCATATGTTGAGCAAAATGTTTTACTTTGGGTGTGGGTTGGTGAGTATTTTTGATGGGGATCAGAAATTGGATAGGGCAGGATATTGGGTGCTGGCTGTTATTGGGAAGTTGCCTCAGAACCAAACCGTAGAGATGGTAATGGGGCGTAGACTTCGCCCCGCAACACACAAAGAGACGCAGCGAGAAATGAGGCAGGCCTTGGGTTCAATACCCCGTCATCTCCAGATAGCCGACGCCCTTGGCGTCTCCCGAGACGGATACCGCCCCCTCCCAGTAGTCGAAGCGTCCCGTCATGGCCTGATTGGGTTGGCGAGCCTGGATGGTGAGCTTCATATCGCCGGCTGCCAGCTGCCACTCGATGGGGTAGGCTTGCCCCTTGGGGCCGCGCCAGGTCTTGCCGGGGCTGAGGCGGATCTGCGCAGGGGCCAGCACCCGGCTGCTGCCGTCCCGCTCAATCAGGATGCCGTAGCGGTTCTCGGGCTCAGTGCGTCCTGCCTTGGTGCGCAGGCGAAACAGCATCAGCTCGCGGCCATCGTCAAATTGCAGCGAAAACCAGTCCCAGCCCGATTGCCACTCGGCCAATACCGAGCTGCTCCACTCGTGATCAAACCACCCCTCACCGCTGACGTGGCGGGTCTCCCCATCCAGGGTCAGGGTGCCGCTGATGGTCAGGCGCGGGTAGGAGTAGTAGAAGGAGGCGTTGCCCGGGCTCTTCTCGCTGTAACCCGCTTTGCCCTGTAGCACCGCGGGCTTGGCGGCGCTCACCTTCACATCAAGATCCCCCGCCTTGCTCTGCACCTTGAGGGTGGCAGGAAAAAGCGCTTCCCCTTGAGAGGCCAAGACCCACTCTTTCAGCCAATACTCACCGCCGCTGGCACCGGCGAGCCCTGGCCCCTGGCGGCTGGTGCGCTCGTCCTGCTGGTGGCTGCCTTTGCTCACATCCGTGATGGCGAACTGGGCCAGCCAGAGCTGGGGTAGGAGCCAGGGGTTGTCGGACTTTATCTCCTGCTCGATACCTTGGCGAAACAGGGTCCACTGCATGCCGTAGCCGCGCCCCTGCTCGTCTTTGAGGTTGCCGGTGAGATACCACCACTCGGAGCGGTAGTCGGGGTGAGCAGCGTGATCCGCGGGCAGGTTGATGGAGTGACCCGGCAGGGCCTTTTTGAAGTGATCGTTGCCACCGCCAAGGATGGCCCCCAGATCGCTGGCCTGCGCGTGGCCGCTTATGGCAACAAGCGGGATCAAGAGGGCTGCAAGCCACAGGGTCTGTAAAGAGGACAAGATCCCCCTCACCCTGGCCCTCTCCCGAAGGGAGAGGGGATGGTTCGCGGCAGCTCTGTGCGCTTCTCTGCGCTGAATCAAGTGCGGTGACAGAGATCTGGTCAATGGGAACGTCAAGCCATGGCTGAGCCAGAGCGCCAACCGATATGTCATACCACTCTCCTTGCGGCGTACCAGGAGGCGAGCGCGCCACAGACGGGGGCGAGCAGGAGCGCCGTGACGGCGTGCAGGGGGGCGGCCTCGAAGGCCAGCCGCCAGCCGAAGGCGCGGGGGTTGACCACCTCAATCAGTACCCAGGCGAGGCCATAGCCCACCGGCAGGGCCAACAATGCGGTGAGCAGCCCGAGGCCCGCCCCTTGCCACACCAGCAGCCGGCGGCAGTGCCGCGGGCTCAGGCCAAGGCTTTGCAGGGTCTGCAACTCGCCGCGCCGGGCCAGCCCCAGCACCATGAAGGCCGAGCCGATGCCGACGAAGGCGATCCCCAGAATGAGCAACTTCAATAGCTCGGTCACCACAAAGGTCTGATCGAACACCCTGAGGGCGGCGGCGTGGATGGCGGGGGCGGGCAACAGGTTCACCTGCTCGCCAAACTGGCTCCTGAGCCTGTCGCCAAGGTGCTCGGGATCCGGGCTGAAGAGGGCAAGGGATTGCACCTTGCCCCCTTCGAAGGCGTGCAGTATCTGCCCCTTGTCGCTGCCGTAATCCTGATAGACGCCGGTGACGGTGAGCGTTCGCGGCCCCTGCTCGCCGCTCACCTCAAGGCGCTGGCCCACCCTGACCCCGAGGCGTACCGTCAGCGGTTCGCTCGCCAGCACCTCGTCGGGGGTGGCGGGCCAGCGCCCGGCCAGCAGGGGATAGGCGGCTTTGAGCTCGGGAATAAAGTCCATCTGCGCCCACTCGATGGGCTGCCCCTGCCAGCGGGCGGGGAGCACGGCGCGGCGGGAGGCGGCGCGCACATCCGGCGCGGCGAGGATGGTGTTGAGGGTCTGCTCGCCCAGGGCGCCCCTGCTGCCTGCCATCCCCTTGGGGGCGGTGACGTAGAGATCGGCGGCCAGGCGCTGGCCGAGCCAGATCTCCACGCTCGAGCGAAAGCTCGACACCATGACCCCGATGCCGATGGCTGCGGCGATGGCCAGTTGCAGCGCCATCACCGCGATGGCGGTGCGATCCAGGTGATAGAGGGTTTCGGCCACCCCGAGCCGGGCGGTGAGGGGGCCGCGTGCACGCAGCCGCCCCAGCAAGGAGCGAAGGGCATCGGGCAGCAGGAGGGCCATGGCGAGCAGCCAGCCTCCGGCCACGAAGAGGGCGCCGCCAAGGCCGGTTTCTGGCCGCCATAGACACAGGGTGCACAGCAGCAGAATGGCGATGGCAAGGCCCCGGCGTTGCCAGGGGTGAGCCGGTGGGCGACTGTTGCCCTCTCGCAGCGCAAGGGGGGATTGGCGCAGCAGTTGCCACCAGCCGGGCAGGTTGGCGGCAAGCATCCCCAGAAGGCCGATCACCAGCGCCTTGCCAAGGCTCGTCGGGGAGAGGCGCAGCAGGTCGATGGGGTTGGGGCCATAGAGATCGGCCAGCGCCTGGGTGAGCTGCCCCATCAGGGCGAGGGCCAGCAGGCTCCCCAGCAGCAGCCCGAGCAGGGTGCCGAGGGTGGCGAGGATCAGGATCTCCAGGGTCAGCCAGCGCAGCACCCGGCGCGGCGGCATCCCGAGAATGATGAGCTGGGCGAGCAGGGGGCGGCGCACGCTCTGCACGAAGCGCTGGGCGTTGAACACCAAAAACAATCCCACCGCCATGGCGAGCAGGGAGAGGGCGGTAAGGTTCAGGGCCAGCGCATCCCCGAGCTGGCTGGCATCGAGCGCCGGGCTGATGGGCTCAAGCCAGAGGGGTTGATGGGGGGCATTGGATTGCAGGGCCGCCTGCAAGGCTCTTTGCAAGGTATTGGCCTCTTGCTCGCTGAGCTTGAAGACGATGCGATCCAGTCTGCCTTCCTTGCCAAGCAGGGGCTGGGCGAGGCCGATGTCGGTCACCAGCAGCCGCTCCATGGGGACGGCGCCGGGCTCGAAGGTGCCCGCCAGGGTCAGGGTCAGGGGGCGTTGCCCCTCATCCCCCAGCACAAAGGTTCGCGACTGGCCCGGTTGCCAGTCAAGGCGCCTCGCCTCGGGGGCGGCCAGCCAGACACTGTCGGCGCGATTCAACGAGACATCGGGTTGGCTGTCTGGCGCATCGCCAAAGAGGCGGCGCAGGGGGCCGGGGTTGAAGAGATCCATCCCCAGCAACTGGAAGCTGCGCCCCTGCTCGTCCTTGAGCCAGGCGTGAAGCTCTGGCATGGCGTCAAGGTTCGGCTGGCTTCGCACCAGCCTCACGTAGACTTGCTCATCCAGGCCCCCCTGGGGGGCCAGGCGGTAGTTGGCCTCCCCGGCGAGCTGGCTGCGGGCAGCGACGAAGTTGGTGCGGGCGCTGTGGTTCAAGAGCTCGATGGCCACCACCAGGGTGACCCCGAGGGTGAGCCCGGCCAGGCTCATCAAGAGCAACCAGGGGTGAGCGCGATAGAGGCGCAGCAGCGCCTTGAGCGGCAACATCAGCAGGCCTCCCGGCAGACGTCAGCCATGGCGGCGCCCCTTGAGCTCGACCAGCTGCCCCCCTTCAAGGCGCAGCACCAGATCCGCCAGGTCGCCATAGCCCGGGTTGTGGCTCACCAGCAAGAGACCGGCGCCGGTATCGCGCACCGCGCTCATCATCAGGGCCATCACCTGCTCGGCGTTGTGTTCATCAAGGCTCCCGGTGGGTTCGTCGGCGAGCAGCCAACGGGGCTGATGAATGAGGGCGCGGGCCAGCGCCACCCGCTGGCGCTGGCCGCCGGAGAGCTGTTCCGGCCAGGCGTGGCGTTTGTGGCTCATGCCAAGGCGCGCGAGCAGGGCATCGAGGCGCCCATCGTCCTGGGGCAGGTTGTTTATCTGAAGGGGCAGGGCGAGGTTCTCGGCCACGGTCAGGGTCGGCAGCAGGTTGAAATCCTGATAGACGATGCCGAAATGGCGGCCACGCAGGCGGGCCCGCTCGTCCGCAGGCTGGGTGTCGAGGCGGGTCTCTTCCAGCCAGATCTCCCCCTCGTCCGGGGCGATGAGACCGGCGATGAGGTTGAGCAGGGTGGACTTGCCACAGCCGCTTTGCCCCAGCAGCAGGCAGGTTTCCCCCGGGGTGAGGGCGAGATCCAGCCCCTCAAACAGGGGGAGCGTCTCGCCGCCGTTGGCGAAGCG
Organism: Aeromonas sp. PrichA-15; assembly: GCF_017939245.1. Classification (NCBI taxonomy): domain Bacteria; kingdom Pseudomonadati; phylum Pseudomonadota; class Gammaproteobacteria; order Aeromonadales; family Aeromonadaceae; genus Aeromonas; species Aeromonas sp. PrichA-15. The sequence continues at coordinate 4,905 of NZ_JAGKRH010000006.1, forward strand.
TTTACTGAGGTTGCGCAGGCTAAGCATGGGATAACCGTTTGATGGTCAATGGCTTTCACAATGTCCGTCACTATGCCAGTTAGTGATCGCGCCTGCAAAAGGGATGGGGATCCTCGCTGGATCCCGCTCGCCTGAGGTGGTTAGAATAGGGCCTTCCATGGGTCACAGGATGAGCAAGGATGTTACACAAGCAAGTCAGTTTTATCGTCGACAGCAAGGGCGTCAAGCAGGCTGCCGTGGTCCCCATCGATATCTACAACGAGCTGATGACCCTGCAAAAGGCCCTCTCCGACAACAAGCCGGGGGAGCGCGAGCTCTACCACTTCAACGGCAAGGGGGCAGAGGCCCATGGTTATCCGGTGGGCAAGCGGCAAAACCCCGGTTTCATGGTCCAGGCGGGCTCCACTGCCAACGGCGAGGATGCGGCCTCCCTGCGCGAGGCGGTGATCGAGCTGCGCCAGGAGCTGCTGGGCAAGGGGGTGCTCGTTCCCCACCCCGAAGGGGGTTTCATCTTTACCGCCGATCAGCTCTTCAACAGCCCGAGCCTGGCCGCGAGCCTGGTGGCGGGCAACAACCGAAGCGGGCTGGATGCCTGGCAAAACAGCGCAGGCTACACCCTCAAGCAATCGGGTTTTGGCAAGAAGACCTCCTGATGACGGGGCCCGGCAACGGGCCTCGCTCATGTTTGCCTGAGAGCCCGCGGCGGGCCGCTCATCAGGATGACAAAGAGGCGGCTTCCCTTTGCGCTGCTAGCCTCAATGCCAGACGCCTGCCAGGAGATGCCGCCATGTCTGGACTCCTTCGCCTCGTGCCCGGGGCGGCCCTGCTCAGTGCCCCCGCAGTTGCGGGCAACGGCCCCCTCGATCTGACCCACAGCGGGGTCGGGCTCTTCGCCCTCGCCATCTTCGCCCTGGCTTATGCCCTGGTGATGGCCGAGGAGTACCTGAAGCTGCGAAAATCCAAGCCGGTGCTGGTGGCCGCCGGCATCATCTGGATAGCCATCGGCCTGGTCTATGCGGGGCAGGGGCAAAGCGAGCTGGTTCAGGCCGGGTTTCGGCACAACCTGCTGGAGTATGCCGAGCTGATGCTCTTCTTGCTGGTGGCCATGACCTATGTGAACGCCATGGAAGACAGGCTGCTGTTCGCCGTGCTGCGGGTACGCCTGGTGCAGGCGGGATTCAGCCTGCGTACGCTCTTCTGGCTCACCGGTTTTCTCGCCTTTTTCATCTCCCCCGTGGTGGACAACCTCACCACGGCGCTGCTGATGTGCTCAGTGGTCCTCAACGTGGCCAACGGGGAGCGCCGCTTCATCAACCTGGCCTGCATCAACATCGTCGTGGCAGCCAATGCGGGCGGCGCCTTCAGCCCCTTTGGCGACATCACCACCCTGATGGTGTGGCAGGCGGGCAAGGTGCCGTTCCAGCAGTTCTTGCTGCTCTTCATCCCCGCCCTGCTCAACTTCCTGGTGCCGGCCACCCTGATGAGCCTGATGGTGCCCCGTCTGGTGCCCGCCATGCCGGGCGAGATGGTGGTGCCAAGGCGCGGCGCCGTTGTCATCGTGTTGCTCTTTGTGCTCACCATAGTGACCGCCGTCGCCTGCCATCACTTCCTGGGGCTGCCCCCCGTGCTCGGCATGATGATGGGGCTGGGCTACCTGCAATTTTTCAGTTTCTATCTGCGAAAGACCCAGCCCGTTACCTTGGCCCGGGCACGGGCGCTGTATGAGCGCACCGGGGACGAGGCCAGGCTGCTGCGTCTGGGCTCGGTGGTGCCGTTCGATGTGTTCAACAAGATTGCCAAGGCGGAGTGGGACACCCTGCTCTTCTTCTACGGGGTGGTGATGTGCGTCGGCGGCCTCGGGTTTATGGGGTATCTGGCGCTTGCATCCCATTTCCTCTATGACGGCGGCGATCCGACCCTGGCCAACGTCACCATCGGCCTGCTCTCCGCCCTGATCGACAACATTCCGGTGATGTTCGCCGTGCTCTCCATGGAGCCGCAGATGAGCACGGGGCAGTGGCTGCTGGTGACATTGACCACCGGGGTGGGGGGCAGTCTGCTTTCGGTCGGCTCCGCCGCCGGGGTGGCCCTGATGGGGCAGGCCAGGGGCATGTATACCTTCGTCGGGCACCTCAAGTGGTTGCCTGCCATTTTGCTTGGTTATATGGTCGGCATAGGGGCGCACCTGTGGCTCAACAGCGCCCTGTTTTAGGCAACCCGGTTCCAGGCACCAGGGAGAGGCAGGATGGGACAACTGTTCGAGGCGCTTTTGCCGCGCCATGTCACCTTTATCGAGGGGCAGAAGATCTTCTTCGTCGGCACGGCGGCCGCGAAGGGATCGGTCAATCTCTCCCCCAAGGGCGGGGATTCGCTGCGCGTCCTCGATGCCCACACCCTGGCCTGGCTCAACCTGACCGGCAGCGGCAACGAGTCCGCGGCCCAGGTGCTGCAACAGCCGCGCATGACGGTGATGTTCTGCGCCTTCGAGGGGGCGCCGCTTATTCTGCGGGCCTATGGTCAGGCACGGGTGCTGCACCGCACTGATCCGCAGTGGCCGTCGTTGCTGGCGCTGTTCCCCCCAAGTGTCGCGGCTCGCCAGATCTTCCTGCTGAACATTGAACGGGTCCAGACGTCGTGCGGCATGTCGGTGCCTCTGTATGAGTACCAGGGGGACAGGGAGGATCTTGCCAACTGGTCCGAGCGGCAGGGGCAGGAGGGGATAGAGGCCTACTGGCGCAAGAAGAACCAGCTAAGCCTGGATGGGCTGGAGAGCGAGATCCTGGCGCGCAGCGGGTTGCAGGCCGATGACTGAGGCCTGCGCCCCGATGCAAAAAGCCCTGTCCATGGACAGGGCTTTTTCATTACAAGGCATCAGGGGACGCGCTTGCCGCTCAGCAGCCAGTAACTGAGGGCCGACCCCAGGCCGCAACCGGCGATGGCGATGGCCATGGGGAGCGGCGATTCGGGGGGATTGAGGTTGACCAGGACCCCCACCAGGGCCCCAAGGCCAAAGCGCAGGGTGCCCGCCAGCGCCGAGGCGGTGCCTGCGGACTGGGGGAAGTGGCCCATCAGGCCGGTCATGGCGTTGGCCCCCACCAGGCTGATGTGGCCGACGAAGAGCACCACAGGGATGACGATGCCCCACAGGCCGCCGGTCTGGCTCCAGGCGTTGTAGATGAGCAGGGCCCCGGCCAGCGGCAGCACGGTCAGGCCGTATCGCAGCATGCGTTCGGCACCCACCCCTTTCACCAGCCGACTGTTGGCGAAGGTGACCACCATCATCAGCAGGATATTGAGGCCAAAGAGCCAGCCATAGTGCTCGGTCGGCACCTTGAAATACTCGATGTAGACATAGGGGGAGGCGCTCAGGAAGGCGAACATGCCGGAGCTCGACAGGGCGCCGCACAGCACATAGCCCATGGCACCGCGGTGGGAGAGCACACCCCAGTAGTTGCGAAGCACCTGCCCGAGCCGCAGGGGCTGCTTGTGCTCGGGTTTGAGGGTCTCCTCAATCTTCCACTGCATCACCAGGCAGATGAGCAGGCTGATGGCCACCAGCAGCCAGAAGATGACCCGCCAGTCGCTGTGAGCGCTGATGTACCCCCCCACCACCGGGGCCACCAGGGGGGCGAGGGTCATCACCAGGATGACGAAGGACATGGCGCGGGAAAACGCATCCTTCTCGAACAGGTCGCGCAGCAGCGCATTGACCACCACGGAACCCGCGGCGCCCCCTGCGGCCTGCAACATGCGCCAGGCGAGGAGCTCAGGCAGGGAGTCCGCCATGGCGCAGCCCACGGAGGCCACGGCAAACATCGTCAGGCCCGCCAGGATCACCGGCTTTCTGCCGAAGCTGTCGGCGAGCGGCCCGTAAAAGAGCTGACCGATGGCAAAGCCCCCCAGGAAGGCGCTGATGGTGAGCTGGGCGCCGTCGATGCTGGTAGCCAGATCCCGGGCGATGGCGGGAATGGCGGGCAGATACATGTCCACCGCGAGGGGAGTCAGGCCCGCCAGGGCACCGAGCAGGATGAAGAGGAAACGGGGGGAGAGGGAGCTGGCTTGGGGCATAGGGTATCCGAGTCGTGGGCTGGGCCGGGTTAAGAGGCAGGTGTTGAGTCTATCAGTTTTGGCGGGCGCGATCAGGTGCATCCTGCCCGATGCCCTTTTGTCTGGTGCGGTGCCAGAGCAGCCAGAGCCAGGCAAGCCATCCGAGCAGGGAGAGGGCATTGCCGGTGTGCTCCGGCCAGCGTGCCGCCAGGGTCAGGGTGAGGCTGTGGTGGCCCGCCGGAACCCAGAGTTGCATCAACCCCTGGCGATTGGCGCTCACCGTCAGCGCCAGGTGCCCGTCGAGGCGGGCCTCCCAGCCGGGGTAATGGTATTGGTGCAGGACCAGCCGTGTCGGCACCCGGGCCTTGATCTCCAGCGCCAGGGCGCGGGGTTGCCAGCGGGTCAGGCTCCAGCTTGCGCCTGGGGGTTCGGCGCTGACGGGCGGCTGGAATTCCTCCTTCCAGGCGAGCAGGGTCGGGGCGAACATGCCCCCCGGCACCTGCCTTGGCCTGTATTCCCGGGCACTGCGCTTGCTGTCGAACTCGAATGCCATGGCTTCCCGTTCGGGGGCCTGGGTGAGGGGGGCGTGACGCACATAGGCCAGGGTGGAGAGGAGGGTCAGCAGAAATACTCCCCACCAGAGCCCCTGCCAGAGACGATGGGGCTGGGCGCCGAGCGCCACCACGGCGACCGTGGCAAGGGCGAGCACCAGGTTGAGCCGCCAGGGAAACTGCACCCGCTGCAAGGGGGGAAGCAGGCTCCAGAGAGGCTGGCTCGGGGGCAGCATCATCAGGAAGGCGACGACGCCGATCGCCCCCCAGCACAGCAGCTCGGGGTGGCGCGGCTCCCGGGCGGCTGCCCAGGCGATGAGCAGCAGGACCAGGGTCAGCATGCTCTGCCACGCCAGGTGACCGCGAAAACGCCAGTCCTCCCAGGCGCTGGGCAGGCGGTCAAGAAAGTTGCGCCTGTAGTCGAACATGCCGCCACGCATCAGCTCCATGGAGATGGCCCCCTGATCCGCCAGGGCGGGCAGCAGCAGGGCGGCTGCCATGCAAAGCCCCACCCCCTGGGCGACGAGGGCTTGCCAGCAGGGCGTCAGAGTGCGGGTGCGTCTGGCGAACCAGAAGGCGCGCAAGGTGACCAGCCCCATCATGAGCAAGAGGCTGGGGAGGTGGGAGAAGGCCAGCAGCGCCAGCCCCAGGATCAGCAGGGGCAACCCCTGAGGTCGTCCGCGGTGGGCGAGATCCTGCCCCAGCAGGATAAGGGGAACCCAGGCGAAGGCCCAGAACTCCGCCAGGGCGAAGCGGGCATAGAGATCCATGGCGACATGATAGGGCAGCGCCAGATAGAGCAGGCTGGCGGCCAGGGCCCGGCCAGGGGGCGTGGTGGCACGCAGCCACAGATAGGCAAACACCCCGGAGAGCAGCAGGGCCAGGGTGGCGCTGCCAAGCAAAGGGTAGATGGCCTGCTGGGGGTGGGCACCGGGCCCGGCAAAGAGGGCGCTGACGTAGTAGGGGAGCGGGGGATAGAAGAAGAAGGTGGGGCTGCCGAAGCCGCCGTTCATGGCCATCAGCCAGCGGGGATAGAGTTCCCCCTGCCAGAGCTGACGGGCAAAGTAGTGGCCGGAGAGCAGGTGGTGGAACAGATCGTGCCCTTGGCTGCCCCCCTGCCACCAGAGCGGCAGCATCAGCAGGGCGCAGGCCAGCAACAGGGCCAGCGCGACCCGTATCCCCTCCCCGGTTCCGCTCGTGTTTCTTTCCATTGCACTGGTTCCTGACAGACCCGGCTGTGAGTGTAGACGAGTCGTGCGATGCCCTCGCAAGTGCCCGGTTCAGCGGGGCAGGGCGAGCCAGAGGCCGGGTTCGGCGTGAAAGCGGGGGGCAAACCAGAGGGTGTCATAAGGGCCTGGTAGCGCCTCTGCCCCCAGGGGGCGGCGGCTGAGGCGGCAGGCCCCCTGGGTGAGCGCAAGGGCGGCATCCCCCCGGTACCAGCCGTCGGTGACGGGCAGGGTTGTGGTTTCCCTAAGCAGCCTCACTCCCCACTGGGTCACCAGCGCCGGGCAGTTTTTTTCGGCGACTCTGGCCGCCTGCACCATGGCGGATGGGCGGGGTGGGGTGAAGGTCACCGCGAGCAGCAGCAATCCGGCCAACGCGACCAGCCCAACTCCTCGGCGTGGCAGCCAGCCTGCCAGCAGCACGAGGCCGAGCAGGGTGATGGGCGCGAGATGGCGGGGATTGTCCGGATTCTGGCCAACCAGGGTCCACAGCAGCAGAACGAGCCAGTAGAGGGGCCAGAGCACGGAGGGGGCTGGATTGTGATCCTTTGAGCGTTGCCAGAGCGGCAGTATCAGCAAGGCCCCCATCAAGAGGGGCCAGAGTGGGGTGAGCTGATCGTTGAAGGTATTCGCCCAGCTCAGCAGTCGATCCCCGTGGGCTGCCGCCGTGTTGCCCCACAGGGTAAAGTGGCCGTCGGTAAAGCGCCGCCCCTCGGCAAAATAGGCCCAGCCGTCGGCCTGCCAGACAAACAGCAGGCAGGCTAGCCCTACCAGCGCGATAGGGAGCACAAATCTGACGCGGTTGCCCTGCTGCGCCATCCCAAGCCAAAGGGGCAGCAGGGCCAGCACGAAGTAGGAGGGGCGCAGCGCCAGCATGAGGCCCAACAGCAAACCCGCCAGCGCTATCTTGCGCTGTTGCAAGGCCAGCAGCGCGCCCAGCCAGGCCGCGAGCGCCGGCCCGTCGGACAGGCCGGAGAGGGCGAGCGTCGGGGTGAGCGGCAGGGCCAATACCAGCAGCCAGACCGGCGCCAGCAGGCTTGGCCGCTGCCACAATCTGACCGCGAGGTAGGCGGCAAGCGGCGCCAGCAAACTGCTCCCCAAGAGGCTTGCCCACAGCACCGCCCGGGCCGGATCGTCCACCACCAGATTGATCAGCCGTGCCAGCCAGATAAAGGCGGGGTAGCCTGGAAAGTGGGGGGAGAACTCCAGCACGCTAAAGCGAGTCACCCCGTGGGCGAAGTTGAGGGCATCGTCGGAATCGAGCGCCACGGGGAAGGTCAGCAGCCAGCCAAGCCAGGCCAGTTGAAGCAGGGCAAGCAAGTAGAGTCGAGTGGCGAAGCGTAATCGGCCGTGACGACGCCCCCCTTCTCCCCTTGCGGGAGAAGGGTTGGGGATGAGGGGGGCCGTCGTCATCGATGAGAGGCCATCAAAGCGGCGCCAGCACGGCCATCAGCGCTTTTTCGGCATCGCTAAAGGCGGTGGCATCGGCGGGCTTGGCGCCCACCCCGAACACTCCCGGGTTGCCGATGGCATCGAGCACCTTGGCCAGCGCCTGTTCGGCGGCCTTGCGATCCCCTTCATCGAGGGAGGGGAGGATCAAGTCGAGGAAGCGCTTGCTCTTGACCACCAGCACCTTGGCGGTCTGGTAGTCGCCAAGGTTCTGGCTGGCCCCTTCGAGGCGGCGCTCGATCTCCGCCTTGTAGGCCCGGTTGAGCAGGGCGGCGGTAGCTGCGGCGTCTTTGGCCTTGATGGCGGCGGCCAGCGGTGCTTGCAGCTTCACCTTGTGGTGCTCTTCCAGATAGGTCAGCTCCTCGGCGATGTCGCTCAAGGTGGCACTGGCATCCTTGCCGTCAGTGGCGGCGCCCAGCAGTGCTTCGCGGGCATCGATCAGCGGCTCCTTGCCGGCGGCGGCGTAGGAGTAAGCCTGCGCCTGACCGCTCAGGGAAAGCAGCAGGGTGAGGGCGAGTAAACCCGGGCGGATGGTCATCCTGTTCTCCTTACTTATGCCAATGGCGCGGCACTCAGGCCACGCTCTGGGTTTCGATCACGGTGTTTTCGTTGCGATGATTGAAGGTGTTGCGGCGTCTGTCTGCCTGTTGAACACCAATCATCGTGTTCACGCCACGCTCTGGGTTTCAATGACGGTATTTTCGTTGCGATGATTGAAGATGGCGTGGCGTCTGTCCACCCCGTCGATCACCATGTCGGCGGCCATCATCCCCATCTCCATGGCGGTGTCGGTGAAGATGTAGCGGAATGTCCCCTGACGGCCGGTCATGATGAGGTTGGTGATGGGCATCAGCGCCTTGATGGCTTCGTTGCGACGGGCCTGATAGCCCAGATCCATCAGCGGATAGGCGTACTCGCTACGTGCTTCAAAAGTCTCATCGCCGAGCTTCTGGGTATCGACGCCGAGGCTCGCCAGATCGGCGGTGACCCGACCGCGCAGATCAGAGAGCGGTGCCTGCCAGGTGGCATCCCCCGGATTGCAGGGGATCTCCAGCATCACGGATGTTTGCCCCTGTGGCGCCATAAAGGGGCTGCGCCGGCGCGGCTCCTGCAGACGGGTCGCCAGAATATGGGGGTCGGAGAGGTACTGCCAGGTGTTGTCCGACAGGTTCTCCTGTTTGAGGGGCATATTGACGAAGCGAAGCGACCGGTAGTGGAGATCGCACGGCAAGCCCAGATGCTGGCAGGTGAGCGGCAGCGGCAGGGTGGAGATCACCTGATCAAATCGCTCGCTCTGCTCCACATTATCTTGTGACCAATACACCCGTTCGATGCGGCCATCGGTCTGCTCGAGGCGGGTGATGGTGGCGCCGGTCTTGAGTGTGACGCCCTCTGTCACCAGCCGCTCCCCCAGGGTGGTGAAGATCTGGCCAAAGCCATACTTTGGATAACGATATTTGCGGGCATAGGTGCGCACCGACATGCTGCCGTTGCGCCTTGGCAACAGGCGGCGCGCCACGTCTTTGAGATCGATCAGGCTGATGCGCTGGCCAGCCCAGTCGGCTGAGAGCTTGTCCGGGTTGATGCCCCACAACTTGCCGGTGTAGCCCTCGAAGAACTGGCGGTAGAGGGTGCGACCGAAGTGGCTCTGGATCCACTCGGCAAAGCTCGCCTTGGCAAAATCGGTGGGCTTCTTGGCAAAGGGCAACAGCAGCAGATCCTTCACCGCACCGGCCATCAGGGGCAGCGGCGCCGTCTTGAGCAAATTGGGCAGGTTCAAGGGGTAGTCATAGGTACGCCCGCCAAAGCGGATCACGCTCTTTCGCTCGGCGTGGAGCAGGTCGTCCCCCATCAGCTCGTCGATAAAGGCGAGCAGCTCGGGGTTCTTGGTGATGAAGCGGTGGCCGCCGTAGTCGAAGCGATACTCGCCGTCGCGCCCCTTGAAGGTCTGGGTGGCGCACATGCCGCCCACCACGCTCTCCTGCTCGAACAGGGTGACCGCAAAACCGGCCTGGCGCAGGCGCCAGGCGGCCATCAGACCGGCAGGGCCGGCACCCAGTACCGCTATGTGTTGTGTGTTGTTGTCGCTCATGACTCTTTATCCGAAATGCTGACCAAAAGAGAAAAAGTGGAAAAGGCGGCCCCGCTGAGCCGCCTTGTCATCCGCTGCTGCGCCGCGCTGGGCGATCAGCGCTGGGGACGATAGTTGCGATGCCAGACGGTGACGAAGATCACCAGGTAGCTGGCCCAGGTCAGCAACTGCAGGCCGGCCGGTGAGGCGTTGTAGCCAAACAGGGCGCGCAGGAAGGTGCCGAATACCCCCTGATCGTCGAGGATGTGGCTGATGTTGAAGACAGGCGTGGTCCAGAAGGTGATGACGTCCGCTGCCTGCAACATGTTGACGGCGGACGAGAGCAAGCCTGCGGCGATGATGATGATGAGCAGGCCGGTCCAGCGGAAGAAGGGGGCCAGCGCCACCTTGCGGGTGGAGCGCAGCAGCCCCCACACCAGCACCACAGAGACCAGCAGCCCCGCTAGCGCGCCCATCAGCCCCTGGTGCAGATCCACCCCTTGCCCGGAGTAAACCAGGGCCGAGAAGAAGAGCACGGTTTCAAAGCCTTCGCGCATCACCGCCAGGAAGGCGAGCAGCACCAGACCAAACAGGTTGCCACCGTCGATGGCGGCATCGATGCGCGCCGTCATGGCCCCCACCTGGGATTTGGCCTGTTTTTGCATCCAGATAGCCATATAAGTGAGCACCAGGGTGGCGAAGATCAGGATCCCCGCCATCAAGAGGTGGTTGTAACGTTCGCTCTCGAACTGGCTCACCACCACCTGGAACAGGAAGGCGACGACAAGGGAGGCGACGAGACCTAGGCCCACCCCCAGATAGATGAACTTGTTGTAGCGGCTTGCCCCCAGCTTGGCGAGGTAGGAGAGGCAGATGCCGACCAGCAGGAAGGCTTCCAGCCCCTCGCGCAGGGTAATGAGAAAACTTGCGAACATCAGGATTGAGGCTCCGTATCGGGCGTGAGGGGGAGGGGCTGCAGGGTCAGTTGCAGCCGATTGAGTTGCACTATGGGTGGCTCCGGCAAGCTCGGCTCGGCGGCGCGCACCGCATCATTGACCCACTTGGGGTAGGTGCGGAAATTGAGTCTGATATCGGCCTTGAAGGGCCCCTGAGCATCCGCCGGCAGTGGCCAGACTTCATCGCGCCAGCCATCGGCCGGGATGCGGGTGTCTTCAAGGAGCTTGGCGTAGCGCCAGAACTTGAGCCCCACCGGCTTGCCTTCGGCATCGCCGAACACTTTTCTAAATAGCCGCGCATCCTCAGGGACGGCGCCGTTCACCGGCTGGCCGCTTTCAAGCACCAGCTTGCCGCTGGCGTCGGTGACGGTCAGCTCCAGCCAGAGTTCACGGAAATCGGCGACCCCGGTGGGCAGGGCATGGCCTGCGCCGGTATTGGCGACTCTCACTACCAGCGCGGGTTGGCCACTCTGGTTTTCCATGCGGGCCGAGAGGGTGGCGCTTGAGCGCAAGAGCGCCAGGCTCTCCTGCTCAAGGGTTGCACTTCTTAGCCCCACCAGCTGGTGCTGGGCGCCGGTAAAGTTGTGGCGATAGAGTCGTTCTTTTACTGTGCCGTTTTCGGTGGACTGGCCCGCCACCGGCGCGCCGCCGTTTCCCGGCTCCGGATTCATGTGGCAGTCGATGCAGGTGCGCCGTTTGGCGGGATCTTCGGCTTTGGCGAAGCTGGATTTTTCCCACTCATCCCAGGTGTTGACGATATTGGCGCCGGTGCCCGGGGCGAACTCGTTGTGACACGACTTGCACAGGGCCGCGTCCCGGTAGAAATCCTTCTGGTAGGAGGCCTTGTGCATGGCGGGGCGGGCGTTGATCTGCCGCTCCGCCAGCCAGTGCTGGAGGCTGCCTCCCGGGGCATCCTCGAACACATAGCTCTCGCGGTCTTTCAGATTCACGGTAAAGGCGCTGTTGCCGCCTGCATCCTCGAGCCGGGTGATGCGATGGCAGAGCACGCAGCCAGTCCCTTCCTCAACCACAGGTTCACCCGCCTTGTGGGCGGCAATGAGCGAAGCGCCGCCCTGCTCGAACATGTGGGAGCCCTTGGGCAGATCAGTCTGGCCGTTCATCACCTGCTGGGGCATGTGACAGCCCTGGCACCACTGGCCGAAGGCTTCGCCCTCGGTTTCGCGGGCCAGTGCCTGCACCACCTTGTAGTAGGGGTGGGAGTTGCCCATCAGCCGGTGGTTGCTCTCGCTCCAGTCCTTGAACGCCTGTTGGTGGCAGTTCTGGCAGGAGGCGGAGGTGAGCCATTCTTTCGGGTGAGTGGTCGGCGCCTTGGCAGGATCCGTGCGCGGGGCATCGAGCCTGAGCCAGTTGGCCAGATAGGGGAGGTTGCCGTCACTGGTCACGAAAGCGTGCAGATCCTCCATCATCGCCTGCACCTCGGGCTGGGGCCTCGCGGGGTCGACCGGCTCGGCCCCATCGCGGGTGTCATGGCCCATGCCGCCCTGGGTCTGCTGGGTCATGCGCAGGTATTCGCCGATAAAGTCCCCCGCCACCATGTTGGCGAGGTTGGCGTGGCCGTTGATGGCGTTGTCACCGCTCTGCTGGCGATGGGCCGCCATCAGATAGCGGTTGGTGAAGTTGAACCCGTCCAGATGGCAGGAGTTGCAGCTCATCCAGTTGTCCCCCGCCATGGGGAAGCGGCTGTTGGCGGCGGTATTACCCAGGTTGAACAACCGCTCGCCGCGCTTGAGGGCTGCGGGGCGGGGATCGGTCTCTACCAGTTTGGCGAAGTGGGGCACGTCCACGGTGACCCGGGCAAACGGGCCGCTACTGCCGCTATTGAGACGGGTGAGATCCTGCCCCATGACGTTGTGGACCAGGATGTGGTTGCCATCGATCAGCAGATCGCGCGGATTCTGGCTCGGCAGGTGACGCAAGAGCTGGGTCGCCTTGGCGCCCCCCTGAAACTTCTTGCGGCGGTGGCGGTTGCTGTTCTGCTTGCCGCTGCGCGACAGGTCGAACACCAGCAGATCTTCCGAGCCCGCCAGGGTCAGGTAGACCCGCTTGCCATCGGCGGCGAAGCGCGCCGCGAACGGGTTGGAGACGATCTGGCTGCGGTTGCCGACGTTGGGCAGGTTGATCTGCAAGAAGAGCTGTTTTCTTTCATCGACCCGCTCCTTCTCTTCATCGAGATCGATGATGGAAACCGCCGGGAAGACGGTGCTCTGAAACTGGAAGGGGTGATCGAAACTCCAGAGCACGTGGGGCAGCCAGGCTTCGCTGCCATCGGGGGAGAGGGCGATGCCGTCCAGCAGGCGCGGCAAGCCCTGGGAGTCGCTCGGGGTATCGCTGTGGGTTTCCGCCAGGGTGATGAGCTTGGGCTTGGGGAGGGTAGCGCCCTTCTCAAGTTTGGCGAGATCATAGATGGCGAGCTGGCCTGTCATGGCGTGGGTGAGCAGCAGGCGATCGTCGTCGGTCAGTGCCAGCCCGCGGGGAGTCTCGGCGGTTTTTGCATCCAGCTGGAGGTTGCCCGCCCTGTCATAAGCCTGAAGGCGCCCTCCCTCGAACAGCGTGACCCAGAACCAGCGCCGCTTGGGATCGAAGATGACGCCATAGGGTCTATGGCCGGTGGGGATCGCCTTTTCCTGCTCGAGATCATCCTCCAAGAGCAGCAGGCGATCGCCGCTGTAATCGGTGACCAGCAGGGTGCCGTCATCGGCGCGGGCCAGCTGGCGCAGGTCGCCCCCCAGCTGCACCTCGTTGAGGCGCTTGCCAGTGCCCCGCTCGAGCAGGGTGACGGAGCCGGCACTCTGGTTGGCGGTGACGAGGCGCGGGGCGCTCCCCTCGTCATAGGCAATCATGGCGGCGCCCATCTCCTGGGCCGAGGCGGTCACCAGCAGCAGGGCGGCCAACATCAGGGATAACAACAACTTCAACATAAGATCAGGTGCGCCATTTCAAGATGGTCCAGCGCCAGGCGTGGCGCAGCACCAGGGGCGTCAACGCGAGCGCGCTCAGCCAGTGGGCCCAGCTGGCAAGGTTGCCGAGGCTGTCCCCCGGGGTGCCGTGCAGCACCAGCACCACTCCGCTTGCCAGACAGACCAGCAGCAAGGCTTCGATGATGCGCCCCGTGGTGCGCAGAAAAGGCTTGCGGCTCTTGCGCAGCAGGCTGCGATGGGAGAGCCAGAAGGCGCCAAACAGCAAGGGGAAGAGGGAGAGGGAGAGGGCGACGTGCAAAAACAGGTTCCAGCGCGCCAGGGACCAGGCCGGGGTCAGGGGCTCCCACAGCAGCAGGCCGGAGAAGAACATCAGGTAGAGGGAGCCCTCGGCGGCCTGATGGTGATAGGCCAACCATTGCCAGAGGTGTCGCGGTGAGAGGGAAAGGCTTGTCATAGGTGCTCCAGCTCCCGGGCGGTTCAGCCCGGGGCGAGCAAGTTTACAATGCAGTAAGGGTAATGAAAAGAGTTATCAATTCGGCTCTTGATGAATAGACCCTGAATGGCGCCGGGCCCTATTTGTGCTCCGCCAGCCGCTCGGTCACCGCATAGATAAGTGCCGCGGTGGAGAAGGCGAGGAAGACGATGACCGACCACTTCATCTCGATCTCGTTGCCGGTGCCGTCGTCGAGGAAGGCTTTGAGCACCTCGATGCCAGCGATGGTCACCAGGGAGTTGATGACGATGAGCTTGAGGGACGCGAAGTTGATCTTGCTGAGCCAGTTGTCGCCGAGGGCCGCTCGCTGCTCCGGGGTCTTGATGAACTGCACGTAGCCGCAGATGGCCACCAGGATCAGCATCTGGGCCACCAGCACGAAGTCCACCAGGGTGAGTACCCCCGTGATGAGATCCAGATAGTGGATGTCGATGATGTCGCGGCACAGCACATAGAGCTGCATGGCGAACTTCACCATCAGGAGGGCGACACAGATAAGGATGCAGACATAGAAGGGGAACATCATCAACCGGCTGCCGTTGAGCATGACGTTGAAGCGGCGCATGGGAAACTCCATCGAAAAGGAAGGCAGCCAGAATATCCGGAAAGAAAGGAGCGGGAAAGCGCCTTGGCGCCTCCCGCCCGGCCTAGAGGGGGAAGGTGGGAAGACCCTGGAACAACTGTTGCAACCCCTCGCCCCAGGCCTTTCGCAGCGCCACGAAATGGGGGTTCTGTTCGGTGATGCGGTGCTGGTTCGTCGCCGAGAAGCTGCCCTCGTGATAGACCAGGGCATCCAGGGGCAAGCCCACCGACAGATTGCTGCGCAGGGTCGAGTCGATGGAGATGAGGGCGCACTGCAATGCGGTCTGAAGCGGCGTCTCATGGTGGATGATGCGATCGATGATGGGCTTGCCGTACTTGCTCTCCCCGATCTGGAAGTAGGGGGTATCCGGGCCCGCCTCGATGAAGTTGCCCTCCGGGTAGATGTGGAACAGGCGGTGGCGCTCCCCCCGGATCTGCCCCCCCAGCAGGATGTTGCAGCCGAAGTTGATATGGCCCTGCTGCTGACCCCCATCCCGGCTGATGACGGTGCGTATGGTCTGGCCGATGAGGGCGGCAGCCTCGTAGAGGCTGGGGAGGGCAAGGAGCTCCTGCCCCTCCGTCAGCAGGCTGATGACGCTCTGGGTGGTGGCCAGATTGCCCGCGCTTTGCAGCACTATCACCCTGTCCTCCCGGGTGAAGAGGTGCAATTTGCGGAAGGTGGCGATGTGATCCACCCCCGCATTGGTGCGCGAATCGGACGCAAACACCATGCCGTCTTGCAGGCACATGGCGACGCAATAGGTCATGACCGCACTCCCGCCAGGACTCTCCCGGTCTTCATTGCTGCTGTCCATCCAGGCGGGTCACCTGCGCCTGGCTCTGCAACTGTTCGCACCCGCCACCATAGCGCACGCCGCGCACCGGACAGGCATCCAGATAATCCATGCCGACTGCGAGCTTGAGGTGCTCGCTGGTGGAGTTGGTGAGGTTGGTGACGTCGAACGTGTGCCAGCGCTCCTCGATCCACACCTCGGCCCAGGCGTGCATCGCCACGTGGCTGTTGTCCTGGCTGTAGAGGTAACCGCTCACGTACCGGGCCGGCAGGCCGGCGTGGCGGCAGCAGGTCAGGAAGACATGGGTGTGGTCCTGACAGACGCCGCTGCCCGAAGCAAGGGCCTCGTCGGCGCTGAAGGTGGCATCCGTGCTGCCAGGTTGATAGGGCATCAGCACCAGGATGCGTGCCATCAGGCTCTGCAAGTCGGCCAGGGTCGGCGCCTCTGGCAGGCAGGCCTTCGCGAGATCCTGCAGGGCCGGGGTCGGGCGGGTGAGGGGGGTGGGCCTCAGGTAGCTCAGGGGAGAGATGAGGGAGGACTCCTCATCTTCCGGAGCGTCGTCGCAGATCTCCACCTCCCCGTGGGCGCGGATCAGGATCCCATCGTGGGGGGACTCCAGGCTCAGCACGTGCAGTATGTTGCCGTAACCGTCCGTGGTGCAGGTGGCCTCCCCCGGCAGCTCCAGCTCCCAGGAGAGGATCTGCTGGCGGGCCGTGCTGTGGGGGGTCAGACGCAGGTACTGGGTACTGCGGCGCACCACGTCGGCATAGTGGTAGCGGGTCTGGTGATCGATGATGAGTCTCATAATACCTCCAGGTAGGCGGCGTGGATGCTCTGGCCGATGGCGCCGATGTCGCTGAGGAAATCACTCAGGTACTCCTGCATGCCGAGAGCAAAGACATCGTCGATGGCGCCATAGGTCAGATGGGCGTTGAGTATGGTGGTCAGGCGCCGGGGCGTCTGACCGGCGTTGCCCTCGATCTGGGCCAGGATCAGCTCCATTTCGTCGAGGCAGGCCCGCAGGGAGCGCGGCACTTCATTGCGCAGTATCAGCAGCTCGGCGATGGAGGCATGGGAGAGCGTCTTGTAGAGGGTCTGGTGGGCCTCGTAAGCGCCCACTGACCGCAACAGGGCGTTCCAGCGGTAGAACTCGCGCACGCTGTCCTCGTCCTCCCGGATCACCTGATACTTCACGGTCAGGATGCGCGCCGTGTTGTCGGCCCGCTCGATGAAGGTACCAAGGCGCAGGAACCAGAGCACGTCACCGCGCATGATGGTGCCATAGGTGGCGCCGCGAAACTGGTGGGAGCGCTCCTTGATCCAGTCGAAGAACTCCTGGGCCTGGCCGCTGGAGAGCCCCGCCTGGCGGCGCCGGCGGATCTCTATCCAGGCGGCGTTGATGCTCTCCCACACCTCACCGGGGATCTTGCCCCGCACGGCGTGGGCGTTGTCCCTAGCCATGCGCAGACAACTGAAGATGCTGCTCGGGTTCTCCTCGTCGAAGCAGAAAAATTGCAGCAGGTTCTCCATGTTCACCTGGCCGTAGCGGGCCAGGAAGGGCTCGTGAGTGCCGCTGATGGTGAGGGGCGCCACCAGCTCGCTGTGATCGGCGTCGATGGAGGGCATCAGCGACATGGTCTGGGTGACGTCCAGCATGCGCGCCGTGTTCTCCGCCCGCTCCAGGTGGCGGGACATCCAGTAAAGTTCGCTTGCGGTGCGGCTCAGCATGGGCTGCCCTCCATGACCCAGGTGTCCTTGGTGCCACCGCCCTGGGAGGAGTTGACCACCAGGGAGCCTTCGGTGAGGGCGACCCGGGTCAGGCCGCCCGGTACCAGGCGCAGCTCCTGCCCCGTGAGAACGAAGGGGCGCAGATCGATGTGGCGGGGGGCGATGCCGGCGTCGACGAAGGTCGGGCAGGTGGAGAGGGAGAGGGTCGGCTGGGCGATGTAGTTGTCCGGCCGCGCCTTGAGCAGCTCGCGAAAACGGGCCAGCTCCTCGCGACTGGCGCAGGGGCCGATAAGCATACCGTAGCCGCCGGCGCCATGGACCTCCTTGACCACCAGCTCCTCCAGATTGGCCAGCACGTGGGAGAGGGCAGCCGGCTCGCGGCACTGCCAGGTGGGCACGTTGTTGAGAATGGGATCTTCCCCCAGATAGAAGCGGATCATCTCCGGCACATAGGGGTAGATGGACTTGTCATCCGCCACCCCGGTGCCGATGGCATTGGCCAGCACCACGCCGCCGGCGCGGTAGACCGAGAGCAGCCCGGGCACGCCGATGAGGGAGTCCGGGTTGAAGGCGAGGGGATCGAGGAAGTCGTCGTCGATGCGGCGATAGATGACATCCACCCGTTTCAGCCCCGTGGTAGTGCGCATCAGCACCTGACCATCCTTGACCACCAGATCCGCGCTCTCCACCAGCTCCACCCCCATCTGCTGGGCGAGGAAGCTGTGCTCGAAGTAGGCGCTGTTGAAGCGCCCCGGGGTCATCACCACCACGCAGGGGTTGTCCACCGGGCTGCTCTCGCGCAGGGTCTGCAGCAACAGGGCCGGGTAGCGCTCCACCGGGGCGATGGGCTGGTTGTGAAACAGCTCCGGGAAGAGGCGCATCATCATCTTGCGGTTCTCCAGCATGTAGGAGACCCCGGAGGGGGGGCGCAGGTTATCTTCCAGCACATAGTACTCACCGTCGTGGTTGCGGATGATGTCGACCCCTGTGATGTGGACATAGGTGTCCCGGTGCAGGTCGACCCCCTGCATGCAGGGCTGGTACTGGGCATTGGTGAGGATCTGGGCGGCCGGGATCACCCCCGCCTTCAGGATGCGCTGATCGTGATAGATGTCGTGCAGAAAGGCATTGAGGGCGGTGACGCGCTGGCGGATCCCCTTGTCCAGATGTTGCCACTCCCGGGCGGGAATGATGCGGGGAATGCTGTCGAACGGGATGAGGCGCTCGGCGCCGTCCCCATCCCCGTAGACGTTGAAGGTGATGCCGACCCGGCGAAACAGCAGGTCGGCCTCTTCACGCTTGCGCTCTATGCTCTTCTCGTCGGTCTGGTGCAGCCACGAGAGGTAGGCGTGGTAATGATCGCGAAACTGGTTGTCGGTGAGCAGCATCTCGTCGTAACAACCAGGTCCGGGGGGCTTGATGGGCAGCATAGGCAACTCCTTGTGACGTCCCTGCGTACATCACAAAGTGCAAGGGCTGTGCCAGCCAATTGAGTCGCTATCGAGGCCAGTGTCAGTAATTTTTCATTCAAAAATCATATGGATGACTTTTATGTCATCACGGGGCAAGGCAGGGCGCACCAGAGTGGTACCCCATAGAGGGTAAGCCTGCGCCATCTTGTGGCAATAGGCCATGAGGGCAAGGGACGGGCGCATCGGGATGCGGGGGCGGAAGGCGAGCGCCCTTGCCCCGAGGTGGGGCAGGGGGATAAGAAAGAACCCGACCGATGGCCGGGCTTGGGGGGATTCAGGCACCGGGAGTGGAGGGGCGGCATGCTGGCCCCAACGTTCAACCTTCTGGTTGGGGATCATGCAGGGACGGGGCCAGGGCAAACCAGGCCGAAGCCAGGTCCGGGCTGCCCAGCGGCGTCGCGGCCATATCGCACAGTTGCAGGGTAGGAGCGATGCGATTTCGCAGGAATTTTCCCTGGGCACCACACCGCTGCATGCAATGTTGCAGGGAGGTTCGCATCAGTTCGACGGCGACGGCCTTGACCAAGCCTGCGTCGGTCTGAAAGCGGGAAGAGTGCCGTCCATCCGGCAAATGTCGTTGCTTTATCCCTTCATACAGCGCCATGGCGGCCAGCCCCGTCACATAGGCACGCGTCAGTATCCGGCGGTGCAGGGCATGGTGCGCCAGCGGTATGACCCGCCCGTTGTGGGCGTGCAGCGTTCGTTGCTGCGCGTAATGAATGGCCAGTGCGAGGCTCAGTTTCAAGCCGGGGATCAGGGAGGCGGTCAGCACCAGTTTTCCCCACTCAACACGGCGCAGGGAGCTGAAGAAAATGTCGCGTTGGCTGGCAAGACGAGAGTGAAAGATGCCCCCTGCACTGATGTCGTGCTCATGACCCCTGAGCCATGCCCAGCGGGGGAGCGCCACCTGCTCGAAGGTGATGATGGCGTGATCCACCACGTCGAAGTAGGGGAGGTCGAGCACGTCCGGGCTGGAGACGCTGACCCCCTGACACAGTGCGCCACGGGCGTCCCGGCAGGGCACCAGAAAGGGATGAATGCCGCAGTCTTGCTTGCCGACCCACAATCTGGCCATCACCACGCTGCTCTTGGGTTGCCCTTCCAGGGCGATGTAGGGCATGAACTTGGCGGCATGCCGATGGGGCGTATGGAGGATAAAGCCGTCAGTGGCACAGTCGTAGCGGATTTCGGTTGCCATGCTCATGGCATTGTTGCCACAACCCAGTTCGGTGACCAGATAGAGCCCGTGAGTGCGCAGGGCAAGAGCCTTCTCAATCTGGCCGATGATCTCCGGATGGTGCCGATCCCCCAGCTCCAGCAGCGTGCCGAGATAGAGATTGTAATGACTGGCCAGCAAGGGGCAGGCAGGGAGACTCCATCAGGGTGAGGAGGGGGCCAGGTCGTCAACGATATCCTCTTGCCCGAGTGCAGCCGTGCTGGCGACAGTGTGGAAAATCCGGTAGATGGTCCGGGTCCGTTCTGCCTTCTCGAGATGATGGAGATCGGGGTACAGGGTGTCGTTGAGTGCCAGGGCATGCAGGCGACTGGCCAGTGAAGCAGGGTGTGACATGATGGCTCCTTGACTGGGTAGATCCAAATGGTCCTTTTCGAATCAATCATAGTCTTTGGGATCTCTGTGACACCCTGGTGACGCGCCTAGGCTGTGTTCTCAAAATGCTGGTTTTCTGTCCACACATAACTCGCGCAAGTAGCGAAGGCAGAAAGCCAGTTTGATAAAGGCTGCAAAACTCTTGGCTAGCTTTTCATATCTCGTTGAAAACCGGCGAAACTTCTTCAACCAACCGAAGCACCGCTCCACGACATTGCGCCTGCGGTAATGCACCTTGTCCAGTACCAATGGACGCCCCTTATGGCGCCGTTGCTGGTCGCTGCGTTGCGGAATGACCGCTTTTATCCTTCTCCGCCGTAGCTCGGCTCGAAAGGCTTTGCTGCTATAGGCCTTGTCTGCGGCAAGATGCGCTGGCCGTGTTCGGTAGCGACCTGATGACGTTGGTATCCTCGCCATGGCCAACGCGCTTGTTGCATAGCTGATTTCTGCTGATTGCCCCGGTGACAGGCAGAAGCTCAGTGGTAAGCCATGACCGTCCGTGACCAAGTGAATTTTGCTGCCGAAACCTCCCCGCGAACGGCCAAGGGCTTGATTCATTGAGGTGTTTTTTTACGTGCACCGGCAGCATCTTTGGATGCTCTGACATTGGAGCCGTCCAGGCACCACAGGTCGAAATCGATGAGCCCTTCTTCATTGAGCTTGAGTTGCAGCGCTTCCAGAATGGCATCAATCCGGCCTGCATCCTGCCAACGCCGGAAGGTGTTGTAGACCGAATTCCATGGTCCGAAACGTTCTGGAAGGTCTCGCCAAGGAGCTCCGGTGTGGAGTATCCAGAGAATGCCATCGAGCACTTGGCGCGGTTCACGGGTAGGGCGCCCGATCAGGCTTCGAGAAGGAAACTGGGGCTCGATAAGCCCCCATTGTGCATCAGTCAGCTGATAACGGCGGGACACGGAATGGATCTTAAGCTGTTGAGAAGATGTGAGATTATATCCTCATCACTTTAAGAACACAGCCTAGGGACGAGTAAGGGTCGTCATCGAAGGCCATGGGGAATCAGGAAAGCAAGCAGGTGGCGGTTTGGCGCGCCATCGGGCAGGGGGGGGCGTGAACAGGCCCGAAAGAGCAGATATGAAAAAGCCCAGCCAAAAGGCTGGGCTTTAAAATGTGGCTCCCTCGACAGGACTTGAACCTGTGACATACGGATTAACAGTCCGCCGTTCTACCGACTGAACTACGAGGGAATTGGCTCCTCCTACTGGACTTGAACCAGTGACATACGGATTAACAGTCCGCCGTTCTACCGACTGAACTAAGGAGGAATGGCCTGTCTCGTCGAGACGGGGCGGATATTAATGGCCCATCTCCCGGGTGTCAACCCGCCTGTCGGCGTAAAAAATGGCTTTTTGGCCCGTTTGCCCAAAACTTGGGCAACGCGGATTATTTTCAGCACAATCAGCAGCTTGAGATCGCGCCTTTGGCCGGGTTGTGCCTGCTTGGTATCCTGATTCCCGCATACTGCCAGGAGGAGGCGTGGTGTCGTTCATCCGCAGAGTAGCGAGTCCGGGGAAACCTGCCGTGGCGGGAAACGGCGTTGATATTCGGGGGTCACTGACAATATTGCGCGCTCATGGCCATTTCTTGATCCCGCCCATCGAATTATCTGGCCGGGTCGGGTATGGTTGCCTTCGATACCATCGCCGCGTCGACAGCTCTGCCGGCCCTTGATGATGATCGGGTGCCGGTTCACCCCGGCCTTTGTCTCCCTCTTCTGGTATTACCCTAGACATGCACAATCAAGCTTCCTTACAAGGCGTGAAGCTGGCCATCGCATTGCGCCAATCCTGCATTGACGAACCCTACAGCGTGGCGCGCTTTGGCCGCGACCTCATCGCCGGCATCACGGTCGGCATCATCGCCATTCCCCTTGCCATGGCACTGGCCATCGCCAGTGGGGTGCCGCCCCAGCACGGGCTCTATACCGCCATCATCGCCGGCATCGTCATCGCCGTGACCGGGGGATCCCGCTTCTCCATTTCGGGCCCCACCGCCGCCTTCGTGGTGATCCTCTACCCGGTGGCCCAGCAATTCGGCGTGGGCGGCCTCTTGATGGCCACCCTCATCTCGGGCTGTTTCCTGGTGGCCATGGGCATGGCGCGTCTCGGGCGCCTCATCGAGTACATTCCCCCTTCGGTGACCCTGGGGTTCACCGGTGGTATCGCCATCGTCATCGCCACCCTGCAGATCAAGGATTTCTTCGGCCTGCAGGTCCTGGAGATGCCGGAAACCTATCTGGGCAAGGTACAGGCGCTGGCCCATGCCCTGCCAAGCTGGCAGTGGGGGGACACCCTCGTCGGGGTGGCGACGCTGGCGGTGCTGCTGCTCTGGCCGAGATTGCGCCTGCCGGTACCCGGCCATCTGCCCGCCGTGCTGGTGGGGGTGGGACTCGGGTTTGGTCTGCACCAGTTCGGGGTGGACGTCGCCACCATTGGCAGCAAGTTCAGCTATACCTTGGCCGACGGCAGTCAGGGCATGGGTATTCCCCCCATCGCCCCGACCCTGGTGATGCCCTGGGCGCTGCCGGGGCCGGACGGGGCTCCGGTGGAGTGGAACCTCGCCGCCATCGAGCGGCTGCTGCCCGCCGCCTTCTCCATGGCCATGCTGGGAGCCATCGAATCCCTGCTCTGCGCCGTGGTGCTCGATGGTATGACGGGTCGCAAGCACAGCTCCAACGGCGAGCTGGTGGGGCAGGGCCTTGGCAACATCCTGGCTCCTTTCTTCGGTGGCATCACGGCGACGGCCGCCATCGCGCGCTCCGCCGCCAACGTGCGGGCCGGTGCCACCTCGCCCATCTCCGGTATTGTCCATGCGCTGGTGGTGCTGGCTGCCATCCTGGTGCTGGCTCCCTGGCTCTCCTGGTTGCCGCTCTCTGCCATGGCCGCCCTGTTGCTGCTGGTGGCCTGGAACATGAGCGAGGCCCACAAGGTGGTGGATCTGGTGCGCCGGGCGCCCAAATCCGATGTGCTGGTGCTGCTGGTCTGCCTGTCGCTGACCGTCATCTTCGACATGGTCATTGCCATCACCTTCGGTGTGATCCTGGCCTCTTTGCTGTTCATGCGCGAGATAGCCAAGATGACCAGGCTGCACAACCTGGCGGATCACAAGCGCTATGCCAGCGAGGTGTCCCCCTCGACCCTTGTCTACAAGATCAACGGGCCACTGTTCTTTGCCGCCGCCGAGCGGGTCTTTGACGAGTTGCTTGCCCAGGTGAAGGACCACAAGGAGTTGATCCTGCAAATGGAGGCGGTCTCCATCCTGGATGCTGGCGGTCTCACCGCCTTCCAGCAGTTCGCAAAACGCATGGCCAAGGCGGGGGTCCGTCTCAAGGTGGCTGAATTGCAATTCCAGCCCCTCAAGACCCTGGCGCGGGCCAAGGTGCGTCCGGTGGCGGGAGAGCTGGAGTTCTACGGTTCGCTGGAAGAGGCGATTCGAGGAGAACATTTGCACGAAGCGGTTGAAAATTGATGGAAAGGGATAGGAAATGGCATATTTTTAGTCACTTGGTTCGCTTATTGAGCAAACAGTGGCAAAAGATAAAAAATTGCATTGACCGCCTCGCGCCTATCCCTTACATTACGCCCCGTTCCAGCGCAACGGCGCAGCGAATTCGTGTTGGCTGAACACGTTAAAGCACAGACCAAAATTGGGTGCGGTGTCCGAGTGGCTGCCCACCGACGAAGTCGGCAAGATGCACGTTTACGTGCTCCGAAAGCCACTTCAAGCAGTGAAAATTTGGTGAGGTGTCCGAGTGGCTGAAGGAGCACGCCTGGAAAGTGTGTATACGGCAACGTATCGAGGGTTCGAATCCCTCCCTCACCGCCAAATTGCAAAAAACCGACCTGATGGTCGGTTTTTTGCTTTGGGGAAGCGTTATCAGCTCATGTCGAAGAGGGAGGGTGAGAATCCTCGCCGGGTTCGAGCAGAGCAGCTTGCTGCGATGAACGGCCGCAGGCCGCCCCGAAGGGGTGAGCCACGCAGTGGCGAATCATCCCTCCCTCACCGCCAAATAAAACAAAAGGCCCCGTCGAAAGACGGGGCCTTTTGTTTATCAAGGGCTGGTTTGACACTTCTCTGTGGCCGGTCTCAGACCGCTTGCTCAGGCCAGCTTCAACATCGGCATCTGTTCGCGTTTGTCGCAGTGTGTCAGATGGACCCGGCTGGTCAGGCGGGTCAGCAGCTCGTAGGGGATGGTGCCTATCTTTTCGGCCACCTGTTCCACCGGCAACCCTTCCCCCCACAGCGTCACCTCGTCTCCCACCTTGTCGCTGGGAGCCGGCCCCAGATCGACGGTGATCATGTCCATGGAAACCCGACCCACGATGGGTACCCGGCGGCCATTGATCAGCATGGGGGTCCCTTCGGGCGCCATGCGGGGGTAACCATCCCCGTAGCCCGCAGCCACCACGCCGAGGGTGGTATTTCGATCCGCCACCCAGTGCCCCCCATAGCCGACCGCTTCGCCCTGCGCGCAGGCGCGGGTGGCGATGAGCTGGCTCTTGAGGGTCATGACCGGGCGCAGGTCATGGTCGGTGGCGAGCTGACCGGCAAACGGGGAGGCGCCGTAGAGCATGAGGCCAGGCCGGATCCAGTCGCTGCGCGATGCCGGCCAGGCGAGGATGCCGGCGGAGTTGGCCATGGCCCGCTCGCCTGGCAGATGAGCAGAGAGGCGGTTGAACTCCTCGATCTGCAGCCGGGTGGCCTGGGTATCCTGCTCATCGGACTGGCTGAAGTGCGTCATCAGATGGAACGGCTGCACCACGTTGCGACAATGGCTCAGCCGCTCGATGAAGGCGGGCAGCTCCAGGGCGCGCAGCCCGAGCCGGTTCATTCCGGTATCGAGCTTGAGCCACACCTTGATGGGGGCGGGCAGACTGGCCTGCTCGAGCAGTGCCAGCTGCTCCCAGGTATGCAAGGTGGTTTGCAGTTCGTGTTTCGCCAGCAGCGGCAGCGCTTCGGCACTGAAGAAGCCTCCCAGCACCAGAATGGGCTTGGTGATGGCGTTGGCGCGCAGCACCAGCGCCTCCTCGACCCTGGCCACCGCATAGGCATCGGCCTGGGCGAGTGCATGGGCCACCGGCAGCAGCCCGTGGCCATAGGCATTGGCCTTGAGTACCGCGATGATCTTGCTGTGGGGGGCATGGCGGCGCACCACGGCGAAATTGTGCTGGAGTGCATCGATATCGATGCTGGCCGTAACTGTGTTCATCATGGGGTCGGGTGTCTGCTCGATGAGAAGTTGGCTGCTGGTTTCAATCCTGATCCGGTGATCCTGGCTGCCGGAACGAGCAAACGGGAGGTCACCGAACCATGTTGTTTTATGTGCTTTAAAATGTAAAAAGATGTTATCAGTTGTTTTTTTGTTGGTAAATTATGTGGCGAATAGGAATGCGTAAATGCGCAAAATACGGAATATTCCTCGGTATAAATTTCCCTGCCAACGCTTTCTCTGGCTCCCTATCGGGCAATATTTAGGTTCATCGCGGCTTTCCGGGGAAGGCCGCCTTGATTTTCAGAAAAAAGTATTCTGAGTCCCTAAATCCATATGCCATGCGCTTTATCACTTTGATCTTGTTGTTCACCCCTTCCAGCACACTCGTGTGCATCGGGTAGTTT